>NZ_JALAAI010000126.1:0-10348 GCF_052785085.1 Candidatus Electrothrix sp. | reverse complement strand
TTTCTTGGCACCGCAAAAGCCTTGAAAAATATAATTACTTGATAATAAACGAAAAATATTTTTACGCCCAACGAATAATCAGGTAGTTAGGATTGTTTCGATAATGATTCTCACAAAGTTGGGGTAAGATAATTTTTCTCCATTTCGCTCAAAACCCCACTTGACAGGCTCTCAATATCATTTAAGTGTTCTCGAAGCATTTTACTTTCCTGCTTGACTCTGTCAACATTAGCGGTGTAGTTCGAGGACGTTAAAGAGTAAGCCGTACTCGCACTATTTATTGAGAGCCCTGTAGCACATGCACGACCTTTACTTAATACACAGCCAGCTGCTGTAAGCACCTGAGAAAAAGCATGAATTGCTCCGTTAATCGCAATATTCCTTACAGCTTCACTAGAGTCATCCCGCCTTGCCTCTTCAAGCCGTTGTTCTGATTGGGCTAACTCTAACACCACCTTATCCCTTACAGCTTTCCACTTTTCGAAGTCATCAAAAGTATGAGAAGAAATGTGAGATAAACCTTCGATATAAAATTTCCCCCTGAAACTCTCCAATTCCTGACAGCCCATTCCACCAAAAAGAACAATATTGGCTGGTACAATTTTTCCTGGGTTAACGTTGAATGATTGCCTGCATGCAGGATCGGCTTGTGAAGGGATAGGAAGGAACGAAATAGAAACGACAAGAACAAGCAATTTCAAGAAATTAACCTTAACATTATTCATACCATTCTCCTGTAGCGTGAAGTTAATGAAGAACTCAACACCGAATCAATTGAGATTCATAGAACTACCCGGAATATCAGCCCTTCGAGCTGATAAATAACGGAAAATGCGTAGAGCCATTTTCCGTTATTTTTTGTACCTTGTAATCTGTTACCGTTCCCTGCCGTGCTGAATCCTGCCATTGAAACACCGCGCGACGTCGGACAATTTCTGTTCGCAAATCTTTCGGGCAAACTAGGTCCACCCTGCTGGCTTCTGGTCCCCAGGCAAAACGTACGCACTGCACCTGATCTTTTTCACCATTCTTTTGGCATCGTAACAGGGCATAAGCAGCTTCAGGAGGAGGAATGACGGGTTCTGCAACAAGATTTACCTGCAATCTTATCTGAAGATACTTTTCACTTCCGCCCAATTTTATATTAAGAGTGAACTGGACTCTATCTCCCGAATCAAGCCGTTGAGCATCCATCAGCTTTGTTAAAGAAATCTGGATTATTTTCCCTGGTGCTACTCCTTCTCCCTTTATCTTTCTCACAGACTTTCCATTATCAATCTCGTCATGTACGCTTATGGTTTCAGAGAGAATCGCATTTTTCTTTATACTTGTTAATTCCTCAGCAACAGGACCTCTTACACGTTGAAGAGTCAGAAAGTCTTTTCCCCCATCACTTCTCTCATCATCCCAATCATAGCGTAATGTTACAACGCTGTCCGGGTTGTATTCCTTCCGGTCAACAGAAAGAGTTACTGAATGAGCAATATTATCTTCTAGGATATTCTCTACAACACGGGCTGTTGGCGAAGCTAGGCGACGATTATACTCCGGGTCTTCAAAATAAATGAACCGAGGTGAAAGCGGCAAAGAACGTTGCTCCCCTGCACGGCGCAGCATAAACGAGAGTGTTTGTGAAAAGCCTTCTTTATTCTCCGGGGGCGAAACAATAGCTTCAGCTTTTATAAGGGTGCCGGGTTTGGCAAGGGTCAGTTGTGTCTTCAACCCGTCCTGGTCATCATCGCTGATCTTAAAGCTTACTGAGTATTCGTCTAGAGGAATTTCTTCGCCTGATATAGAGACTTCCCTCTTCCACTCCTTGTTTTCAGTTCCCGGCACGCATTGAACCTTGAAAGAAGCCTCATGATATTGTTCAGGTACCCCTACCCCAGCCAGTCCCCTCTTATCTTTAAATTTGAACAGAATATGGTCGTCCCCTTCCAGATCTACTTTCTTTAGGACAATTTTTCCTTCATTCACCAGCAAGGACATTTCTTTTCTCAGAAAATCCAACTCAAAAGCAGGAAACTCCTCTCTCTCTTCTTCTGGAAGCCTAAAGACAGCACGACTCTTCGTCAAAAAAAAGGCTTTCCCGTTTACAAGCAAGGACGGAGTTATTTTCCATTCTTTCTTGTCGTTGTTTTCTGGATCATTATATTGAACATGGAAGTCCAGCTCGCCACCCCAGTTTTTTGGTATTTCCGCAGATGATGGACTGGTAAGCTCCATCCGTAACCGCCGGGCCAGGCCTACGCCGTAGATACGAAGGGCATGTTTTAAGGCCAACGTTCTTATAATTCTTGAGGGCGATGCTCCAAGCTGAGTCTTTATTACTTCTATAAGCTTTTCTGCTGACTTGATGTTTTCGATTGCTCTCAGTTTAACGCCATCCGCCTTTGATATTACTTCAGCTGCCAACAACGCATTAACCGTATCGTCCGTTATTGTAAAGTGGACTTCGCAAGGAGCAAAAAACGCCTCATCAGCAGGAGTATCAGTTACTAATGCATTTTCCGTGGGCTCAAAAAAACTGGCCCAAGTTTGCAAGGCTATGCCCTCCTTGTTCTCTTTGTCCTCTTTGCTCTTCTGGTTAAGAGGTAGCGGGACAGGACGGGGCACCCGGTGCTGTACAGGTATGCTCCCTGACACTAACACCTGATCATGCACAAGTCCCTCTCCCAGGGTCTGGCGCAGGATCTGACTGCGAAATGCCAACATGGAACCGGCACGATTACCGATCAGCAGATAACGTAACTCACCGGGAAGAACAGGCTGCCATCCTGAGGTATCACCTTCCACTTTTTCTACCGCCCCCTCCAAGGGTTGTTGAGGTAGGACAGGTTGAGCAATCACAGGAAGGAAACTCTTTATTGCTTTAGCGCGGAATGTTTCCGGCAGACCGGCAGAGGGCGGAGATGTTCTATTACCGTGCTCCCCCTCCTCCGGTTGTTCTTTCTCGCTCTTATTATAAGAAGACGTTCTGAACTGCACCAAATGCTGAGGAGCATGCCACCAGAGATCATGCTGCTGTTTGTCTGAGTCCATATCTGTTTCCTGCATTTTCTCCATCGAAGGTCCTGCTACACCCTGAGGGCAATCAAATTCTCTTGTATATTGAGTTGTTATACATAATGCGCCGTATCCCCACGGCAGGTCGGCAAACCCTTTCTCCGGTTGAATATACAGGGGCTGTACTCCTGTAACCTGCGGTGGTGCAAGCTCAAAGTCATGAATAACCTTGGGCATCTCTTGACCACCGAACTGCCCGTCACGGAACTGAAGCTGCTCAACGACAAAGCGTACGGGTTGTCCTATTTTCGTCAACTTCTCAGGAAGTGTCAAGTCTGCCACATGGGCATAGGAGTAGCGAGTAATCAACAGAGGGTGTTTTTCCGAACCGTTACTGTTCTGATTTACTTTATGAATTTCGCGGAACCTGAGAAAAGCAATGGGAGAATCAGGGGCCAATCGGAGATGGAGTTCCTTGGCCCAGAACTTACTTTGATCGTTGACCGCTTCAATACCTGCTTTATTTGCAGGATTAGTCAAATCCCACACCCGATTCGCTACAGGGGACAACCTGTTCATCGAATCAAGACAGATCATCTCAGCCACAACCACTTGAGGCTTCATAGAGTTATCTTTCTCAGAGCTTTTTTCTTCCTTCTGCAACGGAGTAAAAAACAACTTCAGATAAGGACTAACTGCATAACTGACAGGCATGGGGTTATCATTTTCAGCATAGCCGGGGAGTAGAGTCGCTGCCGGATATACCGCAATACCTTTGCCGGTATCGTTACGCCGTTTTCTTCGTTCTATTCTGCTTTCCAGTAACTGCAACCCGGCAAGAAGCCAACCATGATACTTATGATGTTCACCATCTTGAGACTCAATCACTCCCGGATAAAGCAAAATACTTTTTTGTCGCCAAGTCAGCTGTTTCTCTTCGGAATCCCGGCTAGGTTGACGATCATCTTGTTCGGTAGATGGCGGATAGGATAAACGACCGGCATCAAAAAGCTGATTCAATGCTGCAGCTCGGCTCAACCGGGCAGGTGTATCATGCAATGCAGCCATTGCATGGTTCAAAAATTCAGACTGAGAATCAGCACCTTCTTTGGAACTCTTGCCGCTTGAAGGACTTTTTTTAGAAATATCCTTTTTCTCAGAGGCAGGATGATGGAGGCGAAACCAATTTTCCTCCAAAGAAGCCGGATCAAGACGCTGAAAAACACGAGTGTTCAGTGTATCAAATGCAGATAGCTCAAGTTCTACATCGTGCTTAACAAAGTGCGTAAACATCGACAGCAGAGAAGGGAGTTTCACGTCATTTCTATACTTGCTGTGAATATGCCATATCGGATCAATCCTAAGCAGGTCCATATCCCTCTTATCATCGACAGCACCAACATCCTCCCCCGGTACACCGTCTTTATTCTTGTCCTGCATTCTCCCTAAAAACGGTATACTGAGGAGTTCCCAAGCCGTTTTCTCTGTCTCGTTTTGCTTTTTCAAAGAAACAGTGTAATCAGCAGAACTACTGAGAACCGCCTGCTGGCTGCCGTTGGGCAAAAACTGCAACGTTGACAGTTCAGCTGCTGTCACAGCCTGCTGCTTAAGCCAATGATGCGCACCGGCTTCCACAAGTAACATACTATGTCCTGTCTCTTGCTCGGCCTTAATAACATCATCCAAAGCCTTAATCAGCTCGTCACCCACACTGTCATTCACATAACCATGACCAACCGCTCCGATTGTATCGGTGCCTTTTTGGGGATCAACGGTGTATTTGCTGTTTACCTCAAGAAATTTCTTCAACTTTTCAGGATGTGCGAGGCGAACTTCCTGAACAACTGTCCATCGTTGATCATTGCTAACCTGCCACTCATCATTTGCAGGTTCAGGCTTTTCAATGTTCACCAGCTGATGTTCCACTGCTGCTAGAAATTGCCACGCTTTCTCAGTACCAAAACTGAAAAGCAGAGAATCAGAGGTGCCACCGCTCAGCATATTCTTCGGCAATTCATGTTGATTCAACAGAACACGTATTGTATGACGTAAATGCTCAATTTTTTCAGTAACCAGAGGCAGCTTCAGATTGTTTTTATTTCCATCTGAGTATCCCAAATCCTGTGGCCACGAGACCAGATTTTTAACTTCAAGTATCCCGTTAAGCAAAAAGGATTCGACCCATTGAGCCTCATTCGGTTTCTGCTTTTTCTTTAAAGAAAACTGCGCAGTATATCCGCATGTAATATTGCCGGACGACGAACTGAATACTTGCAGAGAGTTAACGTTGATTCCAGAGGGATCAGCTTCTTCTGTCGCATCAGCTTCTTTCCTCTCCTTTGTCTTTTGCACCTCCTGTAAAAAGTTATCTTCACCCCAAGTACACGTAAGCAGCGTCTCTATATAACCAGTCTGAAGCTGCAACCTCGGTTTGTTATCTTGCGTTCCTTCTTTTATAGGCTTAAAAGTGATAACGGCAATCCCCGGAGCGTTATACTCTTGCGGCACATCGGAAGAGTCTGGATTGACAGGTTTCAGATTCATACCGGGTAAAAATTGCAGAGAAGGACTTAGGCTGGAGCATTTTCCCCACTGAAACTGCAGGGTGTTCTCTGTAAAAGAAACGTTCTCTTGAGTTAAAGGCAAATCCAGTTTACCAAACAATGTACAGAACCCCTCTAGTTGCTTACCCTTGCTTACAACCTCCTCTTTCAATAGATCAAAAACGACTTCGGCATGAAAATCAGGATCAGGTATGCGCAATTTCCACCCTGTTTCAATATGATTCGGATCGGTGACTCTGCTGGAGTTTGCCCGATGTATTATTCTCCATTTTGAGGCATCATGATAAAATTCTTCTGCGATCAGAGATAAGCTGTCATCATCCTGCACAGTATACATTTCGGTATAACCGACTGTAACCGCTATGGTTGCAATTGGTTCTGGTTCTTCTTTAGAGTCTTCGGTAGGAAGAGAAATTGTAAGTTCGTATAACCTTGCAGTTACTTTACTGGAAACAGTAAAGCCCTCTTTTTCAACAAAAGAAAATACTTCCAGAGAAGAATCATACGAAATATCTTCAAGTTCGTGAGCCCACTCTACATCGAAAAAAGAATGCTTAAGCTGCAAGCCCGTTATATGAAGTTTTCCCTCTTTGAAAAAGATTCCCGTCCATGTTAAACGGGCATTGGAGGCGTTATTTTCTTCATTTTGCAGAGGCCATTCTCCAGAACCGACATTCTTAATATCTGTTAATTTAATCTGCTTAACAGGTTGAATAGAATCATTCTCTTCTACTGTGAACGTCACAGTCACAAGATTATTCAGATGATCAAACTCTTTTTGGTTAGCCAAAGGAAGCTGAAGACGTCCTTTGATTGTAATCTCAATGACTCCCGTATTATCATCATCAAGGGTCACCTGTTGAAGAACAAGCGGATAAAAATCCAGGTGAAATAATTTTAACGGGACAATATCTTCTTTTTTCTTATATCCCAACCGCCATTCGTAACCGAGCAGGTAGTTTTGTTCACGAGAAAGACCATCTGGGTGATTGATCTCCAAAAATGTTTTATTATCTTTCTCATCTATCCGACTAAATTCTCTTTCATTAACCGGAAGGTCCTTAAACCAGAAATGCCAATTGTTGTCCTCATGCACCTCAAGCGAAATTTCCTTTTTAAGCGAAGTCAATCTGTACTTTTTCTGCTCAATACGTCCTCCCTCTTGCTGCCAATCGCGCTCTATAAGCGTAACCGGAATTTGAAGAAGGTTAGACGCAGCAGAGTCTGTCGCCGAACGCCTCAAGCCCCGTTGATCTTGTATATACTTATTCTCCTCACCAGCATAAGCTGCCATACTTCCAGCTGTTACCTGGAAAGACTTGTCGCTCTTACTAGACTGGAATGTTAATTCACCAGCCGACTCCAAGAAATAGCCACTGACCCCCTCAAGAGCTGTTTCCCTTTCCAATACTACCTCATCTCCCAAAAACAACTTTCCGGGATAACTGTCAAAACTGTTTAAATTCAGCTCAAAAAATGCAACAGGCAAGTGATACGGTTCAATCAAATGATAAAACGCCGAGCTATCATTAGGTTTCATTGCTTCCACGGCATCCACTGCCGCAAGGGACGCCTGCTGAGATAACTGCTGCCAATAGCCGGAATACGTCCCTGTAGTTAATGGTTGCAGCTCTTCAACTGCTTCCGCCGTATCGTCATTCTGTCTTGCCGCAGAATCTGTCGGTGTTTCCGGCAGGGAGGCTAAGGCGTTGAGTTCATCGGTATACGGCAGATCGTATCTGTATTGAACAAGAAGTTTTTCAACAGGATGTGTGTCTGAACCTTCGTTCGACCGCTGAACACCCCTGCGAGGATCGTATAATAAGCCTGGAAGAGAAAGGCTGACTAAGGGGAGATCAAAATGTTCTTTCCAAATCTCAGCAGGCTTGAGAAAATTACCGTACACAGTGGGCCATTGCCCATTGTCATCTGCACCAAAACTCCATGATTCAAAGACTTCCTCTTTGTTTGCCAGATCAATCTCAAAAGGAACAAGTTGACGGCTGGGACTTGGATAATTTGGAGGTGTTTGGTTTTGAGTTAGCGGCAGGGCCTGAATCATTGGTAAATTTGGGTGGCAAAGCCAGAAAAGCGGATTCCAGAGGCTAGATGAGTATCCGGCTTGAGGGGCAAGGAGATTTTCCTTCTCCATTCTCGCGAAAACGTGCTGGGATCTTTTATATGAAAAAGACCACTGCCCCAATTCCCCATAAGACCTCTCATTCTCCTTTACACCAGGAACTTTCCTAGATAACGTCAATTCATCAACATGGAAAGTAAATAACGGAGGAAAAACTTCCGCGTCATTCTTGCGTATTTTTAAGACACCGGATTCCTCTCGAATCGTGCATGTAAAACCATTAGCACGATCTATGAGCTGAAATTCGTTTACATCTCCTTGTTGCTCAGGGTGATACCCAGTTAGTTCCTTTGACAGGTCAATATCATTTAATGCAAATAGTTCAATAATCCTCTCTTTTGCATTCGATCCAAACCGTTCTTTATAAAAGTCAGCATCATTACCACCTTCTATTTCATGAAAAAGACAATATCCCAAGCTATGATAAAGCGTAAAATCGCAGAGCACTTCTTCATCAAGTTCTGACTCCATCATGACAACGGTATATATCGGAACAGATTGCCATTCCGAGTTACTTGTTAATTTTATTATAATCTGCCAGCGACGTTTAATACTTTTGTCGTTTTCCTCCTCATCTGTCACCGATATTTCTTTAACTTGAATTTCGGCAGGCTGGATATTTTCCGGCAGAAAAATATTCCATTCGCTATCCTGAAAAAAATCTACCAATTCTTTATTCGCCAGTTCGTTGACAACACTCCACCATTCATCAACAGCCGCACTATCAAGGATACTAAGGAGAGTATTCTCGGCTTCTTTCTTTTCTCGAATTTTTCTCGCAATGAAAGGAAGCCCCTCCAAATGAACGGAATTATCAAAAAGCAAATAGCTCAGGCTGTAATAGACAGTCAGGAGCTTGAGGGAAGATTGAACAATCGTATACAGCGGCCTGACCGCATCAGCCCCAGAAGATAAAGGCAATTTTATATTAATCTGCCAGCGATCTTTAGATTTTTGTACTTGTTTTACTTCGATTTCATTCGTTTTAATCTTTTCTGGAAAAATAATATCCAGTTTACTGTCTCGAAAAAACTCTATCAGCTTTTTTATATTTTCTTCATTTGATGGATCATCGGCAGCTTCATTAAGATTATTAACAAATTTTTCGATAAGTTTATCGTCCTCGACTTTTTCTATCAGATACGGAATTACAAAAGGAAGACCTGTATGCACGGTTCTCAGAGGAACAGAGTAAAGACCGGAAACCCAGTTATCAAAATCAGGCAGAGCGTTTGCAGTGGTAGGCCGCCCGGCACTCAACCATAAGAAACCGTCAAGGGTTATATCCGGTTTAAAGATGGTCAGCTCAACCGATGACAGTGCAAGGGTATCTACTTGCTCTTCGGTTAACCGCCATTCCCCCTTTATATAGCGGGCGTTTGTCAACAACAGTGAGAAAGGATTCGAAGAGACTCCTTGCTGCTTTGTTTCAAGAATCTCTTCATTACCGTACATAACAGCGCCCTGTAACAGCATGGCGTCACTCTTTTTCAAAGAGATCTCCGGCTGGATCAAGCCAGCATCTGTGTATATCTGTTCGGTAAGATTGGGGATCGGAACTTGTGCCCAGCCGTCTTCCAGAGGCATAAATCCTGTAATGGACGGTGATTCAAGCGGCTCTGTATTTTCCGGTTTATCCGCCGGATTCCACCGGGGAACAGGCAGGTCTTGATCCGTGCGAATTCGCCGGGCTGTACGAACATGATCAAAGGTAAAATTCATGTTGCTGAGGGTAAAGGCATCCTTCCATTTTTTCTCTGCCTTCTTGCTTACAAAACTTAGGATTGGTGGGTGTTGTTCTACCTCCGTCTCCTTATCCCCATCAAAAGCAGTCGGCCTCTCTCCACTCTCAATTACTATTGAAACAACGCCTTCTTTTTTCTCTATCCTGACAACTTCAGGCTGGACATAGGCCAAGGTATCCGGGCTGTTATTCGGATCATCTGGATGCTGATCACTAAGAATCAACCTGAACGCCTCATGGGCAATATGCAACGGACCAACATCAAGAGCGTCCTGCTGATCGTTATTGGAGACGGGCCAGTACATATCAGGAAGCAAATCCTGCTTGGCTTCCAAGGTAACCCAAGTTGGTTTATCCGCTTTATCCGATTTAAATTCAGAGTCATGCCGGAAGTTTTTCGACAAATTTTCCCAAGCCGTCCCGATCCCGTCATGCTCTTCTTTAGTTAACATCTCCTGGTCAAGACGTAACCGGCAATGCAACTCTCCCTCTTCATTAGGCAATAGAGGCGTCAGGAGAAAGCTGCCCGTTACCGACTCACCGGGGCCTTGCCAGGGCAGACTGACTTGCCCATGTATTGAGCAACCGCTGGCATGGAGGTGGAGCTGGTCTTTTTCCTTGTCAAAGCCTAGTTGGCTAATTGTTCTGGACAATTCGCTATCCGCAGAAAGATCAATTAGTTTCCCGACGTCAATTTTTCCAGCCACACATGTAAACTTAAACTCCGGCTTGTCTTTTTTCCACTCCTTTGATTCGGCTTGGACAAGCAGCAGCAATTCAGAGCCTAAACTTTTTTCAATATGAGAATAGCGCAATGAGAAATTTTGGGCGCAACTATCCCGCCTCTTCAATTTAGACATGTTTGAAAAGTTAGGTTACCCTCTGGTTGTTTGT
>NZ_JALAAI010000125.1:0-10686 GCF_052785085.1 Candidatus Electrothrix sp. | reverse complement strand
CGCACTCTCTGGCACTACATTAAGAATCCGAAAATCTGTGATGAGTAATTACAGATATTTGAAAGAGGAGCAAGGCCCCAAAAAGGACTTTTTTTCGTGTTTTGAGCACAAATCCTACGAACTTGGGTTAGAATATCTTCTGTCTCTTCAATGTCGAAGTCATCATTTGACAAACGGCAACCAATATATGCTTCCGGGTTTTTCTTGATATGCTCGTAAAGAGGAGTTGCCTTTGTTGCAATAATTGATAGAGCAAACAGATCCGAAAAACATACTTGGCCTTCGATTTGTTCCAGTACGAATCTTAAATGATTAAAGAATCTTTTAACTTCACGAGGGTTCTTGATCAAGAATTTGAAATATTTATGATATATCCAACCCAGTCTTTCTTGATCATGATCAAACTGTTCTGTTAAGTTCTTTTCGCTTAGATTTTCTAACTCTACATTTGCCAACTCCTTGATTCCACGCTCTGAAATGAGTGGTAACGGAACCCTGAGCTGAATAACTTTATTGATGTACTCTGAAGCATTAATGATGTCGTTTTTATTGAGGACAGAAGCAAGATAATTGGCATCAAAGGCCAAGAGGAAGGAAGTCCCTGAAAAGTCTGCAACAGCTTTTACGAGTCTCAGAACTTGAAATGTCTCTGATGGAGTGAGCCTGTCAATATCATCAATAATGACTACGACAGGTGTTTTGATTTTCTTAAGCGCCTTGTCAACCTTCTTCTTTTTACCAAGCAAATCTAATTTTTTAAGCTCTGCTATCTTTTTTGTTGTCTTCCCAGAACCGGATAACACTTTTTCAACAATTGAAGCCCACGGTTCTGCACCAGGTACTAATTTAGCCACGCTAAAAAGACTCGAATAGGCGATGAGTTCTTTGGCTGCCTTGAGAGCACTTGCAGAGTTATCTGTGATATTAAGTTGTGATGAGAATTGCAGCAAAAAATCTTGAATCAGAGATTCTGGTTTTCCGGCCAGCCAAGGATTGTATTCAACAATGGTCGGCGGATGTTTTTTCTCAAGCAATGCTCTTTTGACTAAATTTATTACCGAAGTTTTACCGTATCCCCATTCTCCTTCCAACGAAACAGTTAAGCAGTCATCATCATGGTTCAGTAAAAGAATGTCTGCCAAGTGATTTGAAAAAGCTGATCGGTTCAACAAGTCAGGATCATCGGGTCCTCCTTGTATCGGCTGGTCATTATGATATTTACCCACTTTATTCCCACTCTGTTTATTGTAAAGAGCTAGTGCTAATTCTTGCTCTACACTATCAACCGACTTAACAAAAAGATCAAATCACCAGATAAGCTGATCTAAAATTCAGATGAGAAAATCCAAATTTTGGATAAAAAAATCCAATCAATGGACTTTTTAGTCCAACGAGTAGACCTTCTCACCCATCCCCTAACTCCCCTCAAACTTCCTCCGAAAATGATCATACGCCGCATTGATCTCCTTCATCTTCTCCTCAGCAACCCCCTTAAACTCATTGCCCAGATGGGCCACCTTATCCGGATGATACTGCATGGAGAGCTTACGATAGGATTTCTTAATGGCGGCAAAATCAGCCCCCTGCTCAACCCCGAGCACAGTAGAGTAATGCTGTTCAGAAGGCGCACTGCCACTGCCCGCACTCCCGCGATGGTACTGATGCCCATAGCGGTATTTATTCTCCATGGTCTTTTGCTCATATGCCCGGATACCAAGAAAATCACCGATCTTACGGGCCAGGTTCAGTTCTGCCTCTTCCACGGGTTTCTTGGTAAAAATGAGCTGATACACCAGCTCCAGCAAAATCAGGCGGGGTTCATAAGCAAAGCTGCTACGAAACTCCGTGAGCAAGGCATCCAGATCCTGCTCTGTATCTCGGGCATCTTTGATCAGCTGCTTGACCCAGTACATCTGGTCCTGATTATAATGAAGCGAGTGCTGGAAAAAATTGAGCATGGTCCGTAACTCGGACTTGGTGAAATGACCGTCCGCCTTGGCAATACAGACCAGGATATTCACCAAAAGAAAGACAAAGCGATTATGGGTCTCGGTCTGGGACTGCTCGTAGGCTGCGGCCCTGCTTTGGATATATCGGGTAAACCCGAAAAAACCCGCAAACAGGAACAGTCCTCCGAACAGAATGGAAAAGATAAGAAAAGAAAAAAAACTCCCCACAGCCTGCCATCCACCAGTGGCCAGCAGGATGAGGGTAATAATGAGAAGGCAACCACCACAGCCGGGCTGGTTGCTGGAATAATTATACTGGCGTTGCATGGGAAAGGAGGAAGGAAAAAGGTTGCAGGATCGGGACAGGGGCCGTTTGATCATGGCATCTGATCAAACGGAATCACTCTCCTCCCCTACGCTGAACAGGGCATCAACAAACTCTTCAGGATCAAAATCCCGCAAATCATCCACCTGTTCGCCGATACCGATAAAACGAACCGGTATTTTGAGTTCATGACAAATATTGGCGACAATACCGCCCTTAGCAGTACCGTCCAGTTTGGTCAGGGTCAGTCCGGTAATGCCCACAGCCTCATTAAAGAGCTTGGCCTGGGACACAGCATTCTGACCCGTGGTGGCATCAACCACCAACATGACCTCATGGGGAGCTGTGGACAGGTTTTTGCCGATCACCCGTTTTATCTTTTTCAGCTCCTCCATCAGGTTGACAGAGGTATGGAGACGACCAGCTGTGTCAATGATCACCACATCATAATCCTTGGCCACCCCCTTGGCTACTCCATCAAAGACCACGGATGAAGGATCAGACTTAGGCGGACCAGCAACCACTTCCACGTCAACTCGTTCGCCCCAGATCTTGAGCTGATCAATGGCTGCGGCCCGAAAGGTATCACCAGCGATCAACAACACAGATTGCCCAGAGCGAGCAAACTTGGCTGCAATCTTGCCGATAGAGGTGGTTTTGCCCACCCCGTTCACCCCAACCACCATAATCACAAAGGGGCCGGATTCCGGCAAAACAAGTTCTGCTGGTTGGTTTGATTCCTGGAGAAAGGAAAGAATCTTATCACGCAATACCTTTTTCAGGGCCTGGGGGTCATTCAGCTCCTGACGTTTGACACTGTCTTTGGCCGCATCCAGCAAATCCATTGCCGTGGATACCCCAAGGTCTGCTGTGATCAGAATTTCTTCCAGTTCATCCAGCAATTCCTGATCAATCTTCTTCTTTCCACGAAAAAGATTATCCAGGCGATGAACAAAATGGTTCCGACTCTTGCCCAACCGTTTCTGGAGACGCTGGAACATGGAGCGACGCTGGGGCTTTTTCTGTTCCTCAGCCTCTGCTGGCTCATCAGATTCAGCAGGCTCTTTCATTGGGGGAGCAACTTCATCTGGAACCAATGTTCCAGGAGTGGAAGAAGGAGCAGACTCTTCACCTGCATCAACCCGATCAGCGGTCTCTACAGTCTCTTCAGCTGCTGCCTCTTCCTTTTTTCCTGAAAGTTTTTTCTTAAACCAACCAAGCATTATTTCTGATCCGTTTCCTTCTCCAGAACAAATTCCAGAGCTTCTTCAATGGTGTGGGGATAATGAAAGGTCACGCCTTCGCGGACTTCTTCCGGGATCTCCAGCACATCTTTTTCATTGAGAACCGGCAGTACCAGTTCATAAATTCCAGCCCGCAGAGCAGCCAACACCTTTTCCGCAATACCGCCCACAGGCAGGACATCGCCCCGCAGGGTGATCTCACCGGTCATAGCCACATCCTGGCGTACTGTCCGGTCGCTGATCACCGAAATAAGCGAGCTGACCATGGCCACACCAGCAGAAGGTCCGTCCTTGGGGGTTGCTCCGTCCGGCACATGGACATGAAGATCAACCTGAGAAAAGGTATCTTCATCAACGCCCAAGGCATCAGCATTGGAACGGATATAGGTCAGGGCCGCAGAAGCAGACTCCTTCATCACATCGCCCAGCTTTCCGGTCAAGGCCAGTCCGCCTTTGCCCTTCATCTTGGAGGTCTCAATAAAGAGGATCTGCCCTCCCACCGGGGTCCAAGCCAGACCAGTAGAGAGCCCAGGCCCCCAGGTACGGGCCTTCATCTCAGGGGTAAAACTTACCACCCCCAGGAAATCATAGAGATTATCTTCTGTGACCACGGTTTTCTCTGTCCGGCCACGAGCGAGATTTGCGGCAACCCCACGACAGATCGCAGCCAGTTGACGCTCCAGATTGCGCACACCAGCCTCCCGCGTGTAGGAGCGGATAACGGCCAGCAGGGCATCATCATCCATTTCCAGGTTATCTTCCGTAAGTGCATGCTCTTTGAGCTGCTTCTTGAGCAGATACTTTCGGGCAATGGCCAGCTTTTCATTTTCTGTATAACTGGACAGTTCCACCACCTCCATCCTGTCCCGCAAAGGACCGGGAATGGTATCCAGCATATTGGCAGTGGCAATAAACATGACCTTGGACAGATCAAACTCCACATCCAGATAATGATCCGTAAACGTGCAATTCTGCTCCGGATCCAGAACCTCCAGCAGAGCAGAAGCAGGATCACCGCGAAAATCATTGCCCAGCTTATCAATCTCATCCAAAAGGATCAGTGGGTTATTCACGCCCACCTTTTTCAGGTTCTGGATAATACGACCAGGCAAGGCCCCAATATAGGTACGCCGATGACCGCGAATTTCGGCTTCATCCCGCATTCCACCCAAGGCCATACGAGAAAACTTACGCCCCATAGTTCGGGCAATGGATTGGCCCAAAGAGGTTTTTCCCACACCTGGAGGACCAGACAGACAAAGGATCGGGCCGTGGATATCGTTTTTCAGTTTACGCACTGCCAGGAATTCCAGGATCCGCTTTTTGATCTTTTCAAGGCCGTAATGCTCTTCTTCCAGATCTTCCTCAGCCTGGTCCAGGTTCAAGGTATCCTCAGTTGAGGTACTCCAGGGCAGGTCGAGAATCCAATCAATATAATTACGGGCAACCGAATATTCTGGAGAAGACGGAGAAATACGGTCAAGGCGGGTCAACTCTTTTTCCACAGCCTTATGCGCCTCTTCGCTCAAACCAGCCTCAGCTGCTCGTTCCCGCAGTTCTTCAAGTTCCACTTTGCCGTCAGATTCTTCGCCAAGCTCTTTGCGAATGGCCTGCATCTGCTGACGAAGAAAAAACTCCCGCTGCTTGGTGTCCATATCCTTTTTGATATCTTCTTGCAGCTTATTGCTCATCTCAGCAGTGTTGACTCGTCGGTTCAGCTCACGAGCCACCCGGTGGAGCATCAAATTGACCTCCACGATCTCCAGGATTTCCTGCTCCTTATTGACGCGGAGGTTTATCTGAGAAGTCACCAGATAACCAACATGGAAGGGATCAGTGATGGCATCCATGGTGGCCATGATCTCTGCGGGCAGATTAATCAGGTCGCCAAGCTTTTTAAACTCCTTGCGAATCCCCAGAATCAGGGCCTCAGTCTCGCTCTCTCTTTCATTTAACTCCATAGGTAAGATACTGATCTCACCTTTTATATAAGGTTTTTCCTGAGTGAACTTATCCACACTGAGCTTATGAATACCACTCACCAAAACCTGATAATAGCCTTCTTCGGTTTTGGAAATTTTATGAATATAACCTACAGCACCCACGCGATGCAGGTCAGTACTGGAAATAGTATCAGTATCTTCCACCTGTTTTTTATGACAGAGTACCAGTCCGACCATTCTGTCACCTTGCAGAGCCTCATCAACCAATTGCTTGGAAGTGCCACTGGCAATTTGGAGTGGAAACCCCATGCCTGGGAAAAAAACAAATCCATGCAACGGCAGGATAGGTAACTCTTTTGGGATGGGAAGCAAGGTTGGGTCTTGTGGTACTTTCTTTTGCTTATTTCGTGATTGATCGTCCATGTATTCTCCGAAAATTCTCCTCTTTTTATATTCTACGGAACCGTTTGGAAGGTCCACAGCATTCTCATCTCTTTATTGCACGTTCACAGTATACCGTTACTCAACAGAAGAAATCAACAAAAACACAGAATAACCAAATCTCCCTATTGTTCAACCATTCTTCTGAAAGATTTCCCTTTTTTCTTCCTTTATTCCAACTGCCCGTCCTTCAGGGTTAAACAACGATCCATTGCCTTGGCAAGCTCCATATTATGGGTCACCATGACCACGGACATCCTTCTGGTTCGGCAAAGCTCAGTCAACAGTTCAAAAATCTGCTGACCACTGGTTGAATCCAGATTACCTGTAGGTTCATCTGCCAGCAACAGAGCAGGTCGCATAATCAGGGCCCTGGCCAGAGCCACCCGCTGCTGCTCGCCACCAGATAATTCGCCGCTGCGATGGGTCATTCGATGGCCTAAGCCAACCTGTTTAAGGAGCTGTTGGGCCTCTTCCTCTATTTTTTTGCCAGCCTGACCTGCGATCAAGCCAGGCATCATCACATTTTCCAGCGCAGAAAACTCCGGGAGCAGATAATGAAACTGAAAAATAAAACCGATATTCTTGTTGCGATGGCTTGCCATTTTATTTTCTGACAAAGCAGTCAAATCCTGATCAGCGAAATACAAGCTTCCTTGATCCGGGATATCCAGACAACCAAGAATCTGCAACAGGGTGGTTTTTCCTGAACCAGAAGCCCCGACAATAGCCAGCATTTCACCAGGTTTGATTTCCAGATTTACCTGACGCAAGACCTGAACCGGGTTCTCTTGCACTCCATAGCTCTTATGGATATCAGCAGCCTGTAAAAGAACAGACTCGTTGTCGTGATTCTGCATAAGGTGTTTATTCATAGGTCAGGGCATCAACCGGACGAACCGTAGATGCCTTCCAGGAAGGATAAAGGGTTGCGAGCAGGGTGATCAGGACAGCGACTAGAGCGACAACTATTATATCATCAGGCATCACCTTGACCGGTAGGGTGGACATAGGATAGACATTGCTGGGCAGCTCAATAATCTTATACCGTTTCAGCAGGGAGCACACCCCCAGGCCTGCTCCGACGCCGAGCAGGGTACCGCTCACCCCGATCACTGCGCCTTGATAGAAAAAAATCCGCATAATTGCACCGGTCTTGGCCCCCATGGATTTGAGGATAGCAATGTCCTTGTTTTTTTCCATCACCACCATCACCAGCGCACTGATGATATTCAGGGAGGCCACCAGGATAATAAGTGCCAAGGCGATAAAGATTCCGATTTTTTCCAGCTTCAGGGCGGCAAAGAGGTTCTGATTGGCCTGTTTCCAGTCCCGGACTAAATAAGATGGGCCAATATGTTGTCGCACTGCTGCTGCAACGCTATCTGCCTTATCCACATTTGTTACCCGCAGTTCAAGGCTCTGAACGCCTTTGCCGTCAATCCCCACCAGCCGTCGGGCGGTCTCCAGATTGACAAAACCAATGGTGGAGTCATACTCATACATACCAGTGGCAAAAATCCCGCCCACCACACAGGTCTGAACCTTGGGCAGCACCCCCATCGGAGTCAGGGTACCATTGGGTGAGAGTAACCTGATTTTCCAGCCTATATCCACCCGGAGCTGAGTAGCCAACTCCCGCCCCAAAAAAATCATGGGCAACCCGGAATCATCAGCAAGGTCAATCAGTTTTCCGCTGATCATCTTGGATTCCAGGTTCAACACCTTGCCTGCATTTTCCGGGTCAATACCGCGAATCGCAATCCCTGATGAATATTGGCCTGACGTGATCAGGGCCTGACCAAAGATATTCGGGGTTGCAGCCTCCACCCCAGCAAGTCCCTCGACCTCCTGTTTCAGCTGGGCAGGATCAGCAATCCCGTTACCTGGACGATGGATCATTACATGGGCATTAATGCCAATAATCTGATCCCGCAGGCCCTCGGTAAAACCGGTGTACACGGAGAGCACCACAATCAGGGCCATAACCCCGACGGCGACCCCAAGCACGGAGATAATTGAGATCAGGGAGATAAATTTCTGTTTTCGCTTGGCCCGCAAATAGCGGAAGCTGACAAATCGTTCAAAGGACATAGGACGGTAAATTTAAGGTTAAGAGGCGTTGAGTGTTGTGAGATTTTCCCGAAAATCAGCTATCATAGTCAATCCCCGCCGGAAAATCAGGAAACAGCAGCGATTTCTTTCTTTCCGCTCCCGGTACATAAAAGCGGAATGTTCCCTGCTGGTCACAGATCCATACTTCCTTGGCACCGTTTGCAAAATACAGGAATCTCTTGTCTTCCATCTCTTCAGCGGTGTTGCTTGTTGACAGCACTTCAATGCAGAGTTCAGGAGATACGGAGCATTCAACTTCATCTTTGATGTGCTGAAAAATCTCCGCCGATACCCAAGCCACATCAGCAATTTTTGTTCCCTGGTGTGTACTGACAGCGCACTCGGTAAGAACCTTTCCATCCTTGCGTTCCGCTTTGAGCAGAGCAGCTATTTCTCCCTGAAAAACCGAATGGTACACTTTCACCGGGGTCATAATCACCTGTCCCTGCCTGTTCAGTTCAATCTTAAAAGATAAATTTCTCAACTCCGGATGCTCGCATACTTCCTGCCAATTCATAACACTCCTCGCCTTGCTGAAAGCTGTCCGCCGATTATATCCTGAAAAATGATGCTGGTTACCTTTGCGATCTTCCCCGCTTATCCGCAAGGGCTCTCACTTTTTCTTTACTCAACGTCTCTTGCAGGCAGCGTTCAATAAACTTGATCATGTTTGCCGATATCAAGCAGGACAATAACTTCAGCATCACTACCTTGTTCCAGTGAAAAAACAATCCGGCAGTCGTAACCGCAGATGCATGCCCGCAACCCTTCCAGAGTTCCGCTCAATTTATGTGTATTCAGTAATGATGAGTAAATATCTTCCTGCATCTGTTTAAGGGTCTCCTCAACAGAGTTCTGTAATTTTCTGTTGCGGCGAACAAATTTCCGATAAGTTCGCTTGAACTTCGGTGTTACAACCAGTTCTCGTTTCATGCCTATTCGTCCAGATATTCCCGAAGCTCTGTAATCGCACTCTGTGCTGATTGGGGCTTAAGTTCTCCTTGGCGAAACATCGTCAAAGATTCTTGCGCATCTCTGGCAATTTCATGCCGAACAGCTTCAGTTTCCCATTTACTCATCAGGTCAGACAGAATCTCCCGTTGTTTTGGTGAAAACTGTTTCACGGTTTCCACCACCTGTTCAAATGTCATAGCCATGGTTGCACCTCCGTTATAGACCTTGCTTTTTTTCCTTATCACAGCGCTTCTTTCTATAATACTCCATTCCGGGAGGTATTTTAAATATCCTCCAAAGCCATCATTGTTTGCGCCCAGTCAAAACTGACGAGTTTTCGGGTTGGCATGGTGATTCTCTGTGCTGTTAGGGCTTCATCTTTCTGAACGCAGCAATATGGTCTCTGATTTCAGGATTAATCCTTTCATCATCAGCAATCTTGCGTGCCAAGGCCAGACGGCAATCCACTGCATCCTCCTGCTTTTTCCCCAACAACTGTAATCGCTTGAGAATTGCCTTACCATTCAGGATTCGACTCACTTGCTTCCAGTGTTCAGCCGAGCCAGCTTTTTCGGCTCCCGCAAAACGGGCAGCCATGTTTATCCCTTGATCCAGTGCAGCTAACTCTACGCCTTTCTTTTCTAAGCTGCGGCGCAGTTCATGAGAAGCCTTGTCATAATGAGCCATGCTGTCACTAACCTTTTTCCTCCCCTCAACATGACAGCATACATCAGCGGCTGTGAGCATTGTGAACAAAGAAATTTCTTCGAAAGAAAGTGGAAGAGGTGCAGGGCGTTGCTGAACCTGACCGAACCGATCTGCTTTGACCGAGGCAATAATCTCCGGTTCCAGCAGCAGGTAGTTTTCAATCTCCCAGCTACTGAGCACCTTGATATTCTCTCCATATGGCTGACAGGCCCTGAAGTCGCTATCATCGGATTCCCACCAGCACTCCCAATGACAATCTTTCAGCAGAACATCCCGATCAACCAACCCGACGCTTGTGATCCCCTTTTCTTTGTCGTTGTTGACCTTCTTGATAACCTGAGTACAACCGCCCGCTCCCTGTGCATCATCTCCGGCAGAACGAAACTCCACGTTCTCATCATAAAACCAGCGGTCGCCGATAATCAACCTGTCCTCTTCAGATTCGAGATACACAATCACTCGGCTCAAGTAAGATTTCTCTGCGAACTCTGTTGCTGACTTCTCCTTGAAAGCGGTCATAATCGAACTTACTCCATGTTCTCTTCTATGATTTCACCGCCTTTGTGCAGACCCTTTTCTTTATGCTCAAATCCGAAAGCCCGCAGCATTTCTATGGAGTGGGTAGCGATGATGATAGTCATCCCTGGATATTCCTGAGCAAACTCTCGCAGCTGCTTCATCAGGCGTTTTTGCCAGTTGGGATGGAGATGAATTTCCGGCTCATCAATCAGGATAATCGAATTACGGGTGCAATGTGCCCCGATACGCAGGAAGAGCTGTACCAAATTTTTTTCCCCGCTGCTCAACCGATCCAGCCCATGTTCCTGCCCTTTGGAAACAACAATCGCCTCTGGCGGAGTCTTACGCACTCCTTTAAGAACTCAAAAACGACACCTTTCCCTCTGAATAGGTGCATTTCATGCGGCTCGCTGAAGTTTTTCAATCTTCAGATTCATTGAATGCTTGATTTGGTTTGTTATAACCTTAATCCTGAATTTCTCTTGAAG
>NZ_JALAAI010000124.1:0-10697 GCF_052785085.1 Candidatus Electrothrix sp. | reverse complement strand
TGAAGAGAAAGTTAGCTGGACGGCCAGGAAAATAGTCACATTGCTATAGGGAAGAACGCCTGAGTCTCTCCAGAGAGAGCAAAAATGCTCAACAGGCGTATATCGTTGTCGTGTCCGGGAATTGCTGTGTATCCCTGATGTTCGGTGCATTCCGCATGCATAAAGGAGCGACTTATGCAATGTCAACAGTGCGGGAGTAAAGCAGAGGGGAGCGGTTTACAAAAACAAGGCATATTGTCAGGCCTTGTCCTTCCTCTGAATATATAATGTATCGCCCTGATCGGGAAGCTGCGAAAAGATACGGTTAGCTATCTTAATCTTTCCAGAGAACAGCATCCTGGTCTGGCTCTCGTCTATGCCACACTTTTTACCATACTCCAGTGCTTTCTGCTGTTCCTGACAAAACTCCTCCCAGGCGGCCTGCTCTTTTTTCCTGGCCTGCTTTTCCCTCTCCTTGGCCAGGTCTCTTCTATGTTTTATCCTGAGAGTCTCATCAAGCATCCTCTGTAACTCTTCAAGTGGAACCGCCAGTTCCACAGAATCCGGGTCGTCGGTTGCTTTCTTAATAATATTTTTGACCAGCTCAATTGCCTCATCTACGTCAGTTGGGAATTCGTCTTCCTGATCCATTGCGGCCTCTTTGTATCCTGCTGTTCGTTCCAGACAACGAGCTATCAGTCGTTGTCCTTCTTCTGCACCTGTAATGTATTGTCTTCTTGGTCCTCAAGCTGCGAAAAAACACGGTCAGCCAGTCCTGGCATGCCCGATGCCACCAAAGGGGTATTGTCGTCGTAGATGCCATGCTTCCTGTTATACTCCCGCATCTTCCGCTGCGCTGAATACAATTTCTCCCTGGCAGCCTCGGCCTTTTCCGTGGCCAGTCTCTCTGCTTCCAGGGCAGCAGCTTCAGCCTCTTTTGACTCAATAGCCTTATCAAGCATCTTCTGTAATTCTGACATGGGGATTGGCGGGTTGGGGAAATTCGGGTTGTCGGTCATTCCCTTGATGATGTTCTTGGCTAACTCAATGATCTCATCTTCGTCAGTGGGGAATTCGTATTTCAGGGTCATTGTGGTGTCTCCTTTGTTTTGTGGGGTATTATCAGGATGCAGTGGTGACCACATCAAGGCGAACACCCAGTGCGGCGACCAAACGACGCACGGTGTCGAACCTCGGTTGCGCGCCCGGTCGGAGCGTTTTGTAGAGGCTTTCCCGGCCAATCCCGGCCTGTTTCGCGATCTGTGTTATTCCTCTGGCCTTTGCAACATCGCGGACAGCTGCCAGAAAAGCATCTGGATCAGAATTTTCCAGGGCTGCAGCCAGATACTCGGCTATGGTTTCTTCATTATCCAGATAATCGCTTGCATCAAAGGGTGCCAGTTCCAGGTTCTTTGTTTTCATAATCTTCCGCAGTGATTGTTTCAGTCATTTTTATCGCCTTGGCAATATCGCGCTGTTGTCCTCGTTTTGTTCCGCCGCACAGTAGGATGTACACGACAACGCCTTGACCTACCGTTCTGCAATCACCGAAATTTCCTTGTCCGGCAGAACGAATCCGTTCGATAATCCGCGCTTTCCCCCGATTATCTTTCAGTTTGGAGAGCCATGCGTCAAATACTTTTGTTCGCAATATACTGTTCATGAGCCTCATTGTATCTGATCGGATACGAATTGCCAATAAAAAAAGTCGAGGTATGTGTTGTCAACAGTTATGGAGGGAGACCAAGGAGATGAAGGCGGCGGAACAAGAAAAGCCCTGAATCCGGGGGGACTCGGGGCTGTATTTCTCAGAGGTTGATTAATCGGGATTTGACCCCGACATGTCCGGCTTGCCTTATGAATTAAATTCCATGCTCAGGAGTCGGGTAACTTATTCGGTGAGGTTATTTTACGGCATGGCGGGGAAAGCAGGTTACGAGGATGTCCAATTCTCAATTGTCAGATTGTCAACGCGAGCAAACTCCCGCGCATTATTGGTGACCAGAATCAAACCTGCGGTAAGCGCATGGGCCGCTATCCACAAGTCATTGTTGCCGATAATCTGACCTTTTTTCTCCAGTGCGGCCCGAATTTCACCGTAACGAATTCCGGCATCAACAGGAAGCTCCAGAACTTGGATTGCTGCGGTCAATTGATTCAACACTGCGACTGATTTTTCCCGCGATTGACTCTTTTCCGCTCCATGACGCAACTCTCCCAAGGTGATGACAGACATCGTAAGTTCTTCTTTCCCATGCAGGAGAAAACGCTGACGTACTTCAGGCGGATTATGCTTGGCGATGTAAATGCAGATATTGGTGTCCAGTAGATAACGGGGAGCAGTCATAGAGATTCCCTTTCCTGCGGCGGCATGTCAACACGGCCTTCCGACATAAAATCATCAGGGAAACCTGTCAAAATATCGAAAATCTCCGCAGCATCGGCTTTGCGTTCCCGAAGGATAATCTCATCGCCGCGCTGAAGAATTTCCACCTCATCGCTTTCCAAGCGAAATTCTTTCGGCAGCCGTACAGCCTGACTGTTACCGGATTGAAATACCTCTGTGATCGGCATAGCAGAACTCTCTCAGGAAAATATTCAGAGTAATCTTTTTTCAAAGCGTATGTTACATTGTAACAAAGCAGCCAGGATTTTGCAAAATTCAATCCCTTACTCCCCGCCATCCTCATGCTCTTCATATGGCAAAGAAAAACCGGGTCACGCTTTGAACATGTACCCGGTAAAAAAACGGAGAGCGAAGGAGGGAATTAACATAACACATGTTATGCGACATTTGTTTCATTCTTTTCGCTTGAGGTCTAATGAATTTCAGAAGGTGGTTCATATGGCTTTGAGAGAACTTCATTACCAAGCTGATCAGAAACACTAAACATAATTTTTCTATCAACCGAATCCTCTAAAATCTTATTGATAATTTTATCTGGAATTAAAATCTTATGCCTATTACCTGGCTCTATAGACAAAGGGCAACCATCATCAAATTTGAACAATTTAAGATCACCATAGACCAACCATAAGTAAGAGAAAATCTATTATATTTTAAGTTGTCAATTAGAATATTGAGGATATTTGACTTTCTCCAAGGATACAAAAAAGAAATTCCAGACACATGGATTGTAGTATTAATTGATGGGTTTAAAATCATAACGTATATTCCTGACTCAATTTCATCATTTTCATCGTACCCCCCTTCAACCCCCATATTACCTCGACCAACATTCGACGCCTTGAATTAATAACATTCTGAATAAATACAAGAGTTGACAAAAAAGCACCATATATACCCAGCCATTCAGTTATCTTTTAGCTATCATTTCCAAAAATAAATAAGGGACAAATCTCCGATGAAACATCACTGATTTCAATTCAGCAAAGATACTTGTCGAATTAAAAATGTCAATGAAAAGTATCCTTCTCGGTATCACAGGCCAAAATTGAACCCCGCAGCCATGCGGGTTACAGGATGGGGTTGCGGGTTCGAATTTCAAGAGCAATCAATATGAACAGAAAAAATAACCATTTTTCCCTTGCAATTTCCAGCAACAAGAGCTAATCATTTAATCCTGCTCAAGGATTGGCAACCATCGTAGCTTTTGCAACGACAAACGCCCCAGAAGCGGCCAACAACGCATATTTTGCCGTTTCAATCAAGGCGATTTACACTTCAATCAGGGCAATTTACGTTTAAATCGGATCAATTTACACTTCAATCGGGCCATTTTAAACTTCAATCAAGACGATTTAAATGTAAATCAGGCCAATTTAAACTTGAATCAGGACGATTCACACTTCAATCAAGGCAATTTAAGTGTAAATCGGATCAATTCACGCTTCAATCGACCCGATTTAAACGTACATCAGGACGATTTAAACGTACATTTATCAAGGAAAAATCAAAAGATATCGAAGCAGTACATGCAAATGAACACCCATAGACCGTAATTCAGGCACAGAAACAAACATCAGAGCAAGGAGGGTTGAACATGCGTTTTCCGAACACCGAAGCAAAGGTCATAGCCCTGGCCCAGAAGATCATCGCCGGGCTGAGAGACAATCCCAACTTCCCCGATCCTCCGGTCTCACCGGATCAACTCCAGGCCCGGCTGGACAAGCTGCTCCAATCCCGTGAGGCTCAGGTGCAGGCCATGGCAGCGGCAAAACAGGCCACTGATACCAAACAGGCCGACCTTGACGACACGACGACGGATATGAAAAGCATACTCAATTATGCTGATGACGCAGTGCATGGCGATGATGCCAAATTATCGGAATTGGGCTGGGGCGGCAGGGCCGAGCCTCATGCATTGCAGGTGCCCGGACAGCCGAGACTCCTTGAAGTGCCGGAGCAGGGCACGGGTTGGCTGATCCTGGATTGGAAAAAGCCTGCCGACGGCGGTTCCCCGGCCTCCTATAAGATCGAACGGCGTGAATTGGCCGAAGACGGCACCTGGGCACTGGCCGGGATTGCCATCGAAACCGAGGTTACGCTCAATAACCAGGAGCGCAGCAAAGAATTGGAATATCGGGTCATTGCCATCAACAAAACGGGTGAAGGTGAACCGAGCAATACGGTGACGGCGGTGTTGTAAAGAAAATCTCCTTCTCCTTGCCTCTTTTGCCGATGAACTTGCAAGCAGAAGGAGATCATACGATGCTATGGATGAAAAAAATTTGATTTAGAGAAGACGTAGACAATGCCAGCCATGCTCAAGGCATTTCGGCACCTGGTTTAAATTAGGGACAGACCCCTATTAACTAAGAATTTTTTCTTCATGAGGAATGGAAACGAAGAGTCACAACAGTCAACTGACCCGCCGAGAAAGTTAGAAAGCAAACCTGGATGGAATAAAGAACTCATAACACACCTCCGGTACAAGTAAAAGCAGGTAACCCGGCTGTCTCTCCATAGAGACCCGTGGCTTTCCGACACCGCCTCAATCACGTCTGCAGAAGACAGTCATCCAGCACTATCACGGGCGATCACTCCACTCGTCTCGAAGCTCATCCACATAGCTTTGTGCGTCAACCCCCTGCCACAGTTCGGCGCCCAAACCTTCCAATTCCAGAAGACTCCGCCGCTTTGTGCTTTTTATCCGAGATTCAACAACAAGATTACTGCTGATAAGCGAAATAAGTTTCAGTTGTTCCGCAGGTGAAATCGACTTAATATGCTGCTGATATATTTTTTCAACGGTCATTATTCTTTTTACTCTATGGAATGTTCCTGAAAACGGAAGCTTTTCGGGTGGAACGCATAACATACTTCCCGATATGCAAAGGTAAAAGCAGGTAGCCCGGCCATCTCCCCTCCAGAGACCCGTGACTTTCCGACACCGCCTCGCAACGGCTGTGGCTTTATGCAACTTTCCGGTTCTGCCCAGAAAGCGAAAAACTATTACGTTACGTAATTATTTCTCCTTAATCTAACGTGCCTTTGCATATTCGTCAACAGGCTTTTTTTCCTTGTCCCGGAACGAATTTTCTGTGCAAAACGGGGGCAGGCCGCTTTTTACACAAGGAAGAAATGACATATCTTGATAAATACAAATTTCTTGGTGAATCAAAAGGGTACCTTCAGGAAGGTAAATCCGACGCCTTTTGTCAAATGCGGACGAGTGTCAGAGATGTTACGATTGCGGGGGTTCCTGTGAAATCTCCTTCTCCTTGCCTCTTTTCCGATGCGCTTACAAGCAGAAGGAGATCATACGATTCTACGGATGAAAAAAA
Source organism: Candidatus Electrothrix sp. (assembly GCF_052785085.1). Classification (NCBI taxonomy): domain Bacteria; kingdom Pseudomonadati; phylum Thermodesulfobacteriota; class Desulfobulbia; order Desulfobulbales; family Desulfobulbaceae; genus Candidatus Electrothrix; species Candidatus Electrothrix sp. The sequence goes on along the minus strand of NZ_JALAAI010000124.1, from coordinate 4,970 downwards.
AATGATCTAGAGAAGACGTAGACAATGCCAGTCATGCTCATGGCATCTCGGCACCTTGTTCGTGCCAGAACTGATTTTCAATAGGCACGCCCAGGTCCGCCTCAACCAGCCGCTCCCGCAAGGCAAAAAGCTTCTCCAGCAACTTCGGCTCAATTTCCGCATAACCATCAGCATCAGGAACGCGGTTCACCACCACGCCCAGCAGCTCTGTAATCGCGTTGCCTACCGAGTTCTGGCTGATAGTGACGATCAGCTTACCCTCATCATTACGATAAATGAGCTGCTTAAAGGCAGGCTGCCAACGGATGCTGTTGGCATACTTCGGATCCTTGATGCAGCGGTCGCGCACCTTCTTGACCGTCTTAAGGAAATCATTATTATACAGCAACACCTGCTCGACTTGTTCCGGGAAATAAACGTGCTTCGGCATGGGCGTATTGCGGGTCGAAACCTGGCCGAAGAAGGTGCGGTAGAAGTCAAGAAATCCTTTCAGCACCATATCATACTCCTGCCAGAAGCGGATATCCTGCAGGGCTGCTACTCCGCCATGCACCTCCCAGCTTGGCAGCCCCTGCGGGTATCCGGTCACCCCGATCTTGGTCGATTCTCTGTCTACCGACTGCAGGATGTCGAGGTCAAGTGCCTTGGCAAAGAACTCCCGGTATACATGGGGGATATGCTCAGCAAACAGACTGTGCTGGTCGCCGTCGGTCAGGTTCGGGTTGTTCGGGTCGGCCAGTTTCGCCTGCCGCAGTTCCTCCTTGCTGAAGACAATGAAATGATTGTGAAGCATGCGGATACTTGGCACACCGGGTGAGGTCAGAGGCCAGGTTGCGTCCAGACTGGCCTCCCCGGCCAGAATCAGCCATTTGTCCGGGTCAGGATACTGCTCCAGCATAAAGGAAATGATGATCTGATTCATCCTGTTCCAGATCTGCCGCACCTGATCGGGCACTTGAGTGCGGCGTGAAGGCCGTCCAAGTGGATCAAGAATGCACTTGGAGGTATTATATATGATGGAAGTGTCAAATTCCCGGCTGTGGCCCAGGGCCTTACGGTAGAGGAGTAAATTTTCCGGGGTGTGCAGCAGACCATTGTTCTGCACCAGATCGTGTAAATTCTCTGCACTGTTGAAGAATTCATTGGGTTTTATTCCCTCTGGAATCGGTAACGGAATCGGTCGGTAGGGAACAGTTATCTCTCGTGGGGTTGCCTGCATGATGTGTGTACCTCCAGCAAGTTACATCGAAAAAAATAATAATCAACCAGGACTGGGCGAAACATAATCGTTCTTCCCTGGCGATAGAAAGAGATCCCGTAGAAACGTCGGGCCGGGCAGCTTACGCAAAAATTTTTCTTTTATCGACAAAAAGATAACAAGAATTTACAGCTACATTTCCTATGAAAAAGCTACAAAAACGACAGCTGCCTGAACAAGCCGCAAATCATTTACGGTATGTTGAGTTTGTTAACAATCTGTTAGTATCAAACAGAGAAGCTACAAAATTAATAGACATAAATCAACATTTTTGTTAGCAAGGGCGACAAAAGTGCTACATTGTCGCATGTTACAGCTATGCAATTCCAATAATTATGCTTATAATTTCAATTTTGAAAGAAATAAGATCTCGTCTTACAAAATCAGAATTTTTTTTTCAGGGCCTCAGTGATAAATGAAGGAGATACCCCGATTAAACACATAGGTACGGTAAAGTGTGTTTTGCGAGAACCTCTAACGAACATTTTGAAAAGCACTGTTTTATTCTTATTTAAGAGCAGTTTCTCAGTATGTTACGTTTTATTTCTATTTTTTGATTCGCATTCTTTGAAATGATTAGTGAAAGTGGTATAAAAAGAGGAGTTGCAACGACCTGTTGCCCTGTGTGAAGCAACATTATTCCAGGAGAAAAAAATGGCATCGGATATTTTAACGAAAAGATTGGATAAGGGACCTGTAATTTGCGCTGAAGGATTTCTTTTTGAACTTGAACGGCGAGGGTATTTGACCGCTGGTGAGTTTGTCCCGGAAGTTGCTTTGGAATTTCCAGAGGCCTTGGAAGCATTACATCGTGATTTTCAACGTGCAGGTTCCGACATTGTCGAGGCTTTTACGTATAACGGACACCGAGAGAAAATGAGGGTTATCAACAAAGAAGATTTGCTGGAACCCTTAAATAGAAATGCTTTGAAGATAGCTAAAAAGGTTGCCTTATCAAAACCCGGCAACCTGATGGCAGGGAATATTTCTAATACGAATATTTGGCATCCAGAAGAAAAGGAAAAACAACGTGAAGTGCGAGTAATGTTTGATGAGATGGTTGGCTGGGCCGTGGATGAAGGTGCAGATATTATTATCGGTGAGACCTTTTATTACGCTGGGGAAGCCTATGAAGCCTTAGAGTCAATAAAAAGTTCTGGTTTGCCAGCAGTATTGACCATAGCCCCAATGGCTGAAAACAAAATGATGGACGATATTTCAATCGTAGAGACCTGTAAAGAACTGGAACAGAGAGGGGCTGATGTGGTGGGCATGAACTGTTTTAGAGGGCCTGCTACCATGATGCCATTTCTTCGGGAAATTCGAAAAGCTGTTAAATGCCATGTAGCAGCCCTGCCCGTACCTTATAGAACAAGTGAACAAGAGCCGACTTTTTTCAAGCTTTCCGACCATTCTTCTTGTTCCTGTCCTTCTCCCCACAGGAGTAACTTTCCTACTGCACTTGATCCTTTTTACTGCAACCGTTATGAGATCGGAAATTTTGCCAAAGAAGCCTATGATATTGGCATCCATTATCTTGGTGTTTGCTGTGGTGCAGCACCATTTCATATTCGTCAGGTGGCAGAAGCCATAGGCTTGACAACAGAAGCCAGCAGATTTAGTGAGAATATGGACAATCACTTTATGTACGGGAGCAATAGCCGACTACCGAAACATATCAAAGCGTTGAAAGACAGGGCTTAATGTAACTCGCAGATGGGATAAAAGGAGGAGGATAACCGGGTTGCTCATAGTGTTTGCACAGTTAGCCAATATGCGTTTGCAGCCAGGTCTCTAACAAGGCCAGATGCCAGAGCTTGCTTCCCTGTAAGGGTGTCATGTATTGATCCGGCGCAGCTAACATTTTTTTTACATAAGAGGGCTGAAAAAGCCCTCGCTGCCTGCATTGCCTTGACATCAGGGTGTCGCGCATGAAGTCAAGAAAATCTCCCTGAATATACTTGAGTGCCGGCATTGGAAAATAACCCTTTGGGCGATCAATGATTGCTGCGGGGAGTATATTGCGGGCAACCATTTTAAGGGGATACTTTCCGTTTTCTTTGAGTTTTACCTCTGGCGGCATCTGGAAGGCGGTTTCTACAAGGTTATGATCAAGAAACGGAACCCGTGCTTCAAGGCCCCATGCCATAGTCATATTATCCACCCGTTTCACCGGATCATCAACAATCAGTGTGGTGACATCCATTCGCAGGATCTGGTCCATATCCGTGTCTGCCCCTGGTTGAGAAAGCAGTTTACCAAGACAGTCAGCTGTATGATCTTTGCCATGATAATCAGGATGCACGGTTTCGAGAAACTCAGCATGGCTGCGATCAAAATAATATTTCCTGAAGCGATCCACCAGATCCCCTTGTTCAGCGGCCATAAAGGGATACCAGAAATAGCCAGCAAAGACCTCGTCAGCCCCTTGACCACTTTGAACAACCGGCACAGTCTGAGAGACGCGTTCACTGAGCAGAAAAAAGGCCACTGTATCCTGCCCCACCATAGGCTCAGACATGGCCTGAACAGCAGCAGGCAGATATTGCAGCACTTCATCATTGGCAATGGTGTAGCGATGATGATCAGTCTGGAAGTGTTGGACAATCAGGTCTGAATACTCAAACTCGTTGCCCTTTTCTGCTGGTGCGTCTTCAAATCCTATGGAAAAGGTGGGAATCTTCTTAACACCTGCCTCAGCGAGCAGGCCAACCAGAAGGCTGGAATCCAGGCCCCCGGAAAGGAGGATGCCCACTGGTACATCGGCAACAGTAAAATGGTTTTGAACCGCTGTATTGAGCGCAACACGAGTTCGTTCAATCCACTCTGCCTCGCTTATATTCTCTTTGGGGCGCTGTGCTGTAAGCTGCCAATATCGCCTGCTCTGATGCTGACCATGCTGGTCAATAGTCATGCTGGTTCCTGGCTCCAGTTTTCGCACGCCCTGTAACAGGGTACGCGGGGCAGGGACAACGGCGTGCAGGGTAAGGTGATGATGGAGGGCAATGGGATCAATACTGGTATCAATCCCGCCAGCAGCAAGCAGGGCCTGCGTATTGGAGGCAAAGCGGATCTTGTCCGGGAATAAACTGAAGTAGAGGGGCTTGATGCCCATCCGGTCCCGACAGAGAAACATGCTTTTTTTGCGCTCATCCCAGAGGGCAAAGGCAAACATGCCGTGCAGGTGTTCAGGGCAGTTTTCTCCCCAGGCATCATAGGCCTTTATAATGACTTCTGTATCACCCTGAGATAAAAAAGAGTAATCGAGATTGCTGAGTTCATTGTGTAATGCATGGTAGTTGTAGATGGTTCCATTAAATACAATGGTTAACCCCAGGTTATGATCTGTCATGGGTTGATAGGAAGGATAGGACGGATCAATAACGCTCAGACGCCTGTGACCAAAGGCCAGGGGACCATTGGAATAGGTGCCAGCTTGATTGGGGCCCCGTGAAGCAAGTTGGCCTTTCATCCGGTCCAGAACAGAGAGGTTGGGGGGCTTTCCTTGGAAGTTGAGTTCGCCACAGATGCCGCACATATTTTTTCTTTGTTTGTAATGCGTTGTATAGATTGTTACTGAAGGGGCAGCAATTCCCGGACACGACAACGATATACGCCTGTTGAGCATTTTTGCTCTCTCTGGAGAGACTCAGGCGTTCTTCCCTATAGCAATGTGACTATTTTCCTGGCCGTCCAGCTAACTTTCTCTTCA
>NZ_JALAAI010000123.1:0-10768 GCF_052785085.1 Candidatus Electrothrix sp. | reverse complement strand
GATTGACAGAAGCGGGCTTTTAGCTTGTTAATTTGGTGACCGATTTTTTTGATTGGTTTTGAAAATGTCATATGTCTCTCTGTAGCTTATTGATGTGAAAATTTCATTATTACAAGAAATCAATAGCCGTGTCAATATGTTATGACATCTGTGGCTAAATTAATTTTCTGAATTCTCAATAAATACAACTCGTTCATAAAGGCCAAGCCTTAAAGTCGTGCCATTAGGGTATCGGGCCGAATTTATCAGGCTTGTGGAGATGGCAGAAATGTTGGCGAAGAAATAAGTTTTGTTGCCCCGCCCCCCGAAGGGGGTGGGACAGGAGTTTATCATGATCAAATTTCTCCCTGGAATCATTATCCTTCAGGCAATAACTGCCGGACTCACTTATCTTCTCGTCACCGGAGAACCCTCCAGTGACGACCATCTTTTTTTTGCCCTGATTGCCCTTGATATCACCTTTATCCTCCTCATGGCCCTCTGGTTTTCCTCTCTTGCCCGCCAAAATAATTTTGCTTCAATGGAATCCCTCAAAGAGGCCCATGCCAAAGAGCGAGAAAAACTGCGGGTGAATGCGGAACGGCAAAAAAACAGACTTGCTACTAAAAAACATAAGGAGGTACTCAGAGAAACCAAACGGGCCTATACAATGGCAAATATCAAGGCAGGCAGCGTTGTTGTTGGCCTGGTTCTTCTTGGTGGAGTACTGTTGTACAGTCAATTTATCGCTTTTGGTTCTATGTTGTTAACGGCTGGTGGCGGAGGGCTTCTCGGATACCTGGCCCGGGCAAAGCAGGAAAGCCTTTTTCAGCGCAGCAAATCCACCTTCCTTAGTGTCTCACCGGAAGTCAATGCAGAAAAAAAAACAAACAATTATCCTGAAACCCAGCAGGTCAGCAGAACAGCTTGCAAGTAAAATTTTTTATACTTTTATCTGGTTACACTGTATGCTCTCTTTTCCCCCTGATTCAGGGGAAGCTATCTCATCTGAAAGATGCTTTTTTGGCATAAAAAAAGTATCATTTTATGCTAATTTGTTTTATTTTATTTTCTGAGGGATAAGGGAATAGATATTCCCCCTGCTTTTCAGCTGCTCTCTTCTGTGGCACCAAACTCTTTTACAAGGCCCTACTTAAAAGAGTGGTTTTCACAGTAAGACAGTCACCTGTAGCTCTAGTAGGTACGCTTCCCTGAGCAAAAAAGTTTTCATTAATTTTATACCGCATAAGAGGAGGTTTGAATGAGCTGGTTAACAAGAGGTGTAAGCATTGCTGTGCTATCCGCTGTTTTGGTTCTGAGCAATACAACCCAAGGGCGAACCCAACCATTTGAGGTTATTTTTGTTGATAGCCTTTGGGGAACGGCTGTCGGGGGTATTGCAGGCCTGTCCATTGGCCTGTTGAGTGAAGATGATGACGATGAAATCTTTTCTGACTATATGGTCAAAGGTATGGGCGTGGGCGCATTAGGTGGCTTACTGTACGGCCTTTTTCATTATCCGCCTTCTGAGTACGGATACCTGAATAACGGACAGCCTACAGGTCTGCTCCATTTCAGTGCCAATGATAATATTTTGGCTGTCAGCCCTGGCAAGGTTATTCCACGACAGTCCTTTGATAAAGATCTAGAAGAATCCAAATGGCGTTTTGACCTGTTCAGCTCGTCATTCTAACACCTTCCTGGTGAGGTTCTGAACCTGTTAACCTGTTCTGCTCCAATACGCTGAGCAGAATACATAGCTGGATAGAATTTTCTCCTGCTGGTGAGAGAGCACATGGCACACCATAAAGCAGAGTCTTGTAGGGTCAGGCTCTGCTTCATTTTTTTACATATTGAAAAGCCAGTCTGAATTCGTATTCATCTCACCCGCAGGTTCAAAACATTCCGTAGTATCCTTATATATATTACCATATTCTGTACTTCGCACTCTTTCAACTATTCCACAATAATTTTTCACTGCTTCAATGTACTATGTGAAAAAATATGTAAAAAACATCTGCTCTTTCACTTTCCGATGACTTTTATCAAACAGCACCTTCTTTTCACTATTGCTATCCTGTGCCTCCTTACCTCCCTATCCTTTCCGGCATTGGCAACAGCAAAAATTATTCTTGTACCGAATGATTATCCGTCTATCAATACAGCTATCCAGGCGGCGCAGGAGAATGATACGATACGGGTTGCTGCCGGCAAGTACTTCGAGCGTATCACCCTGCGTCCGGGTATTATCCTGAAGGGTAGCTGGGACAGTACCTTTACCAAACGGGATTTAGCGGCTTCCCCTTCCATATTAGGAGGGAGTACTATGGGCGGTTTTTCTGTTATGGGGGCAAATAACACGGTCATAGATGGCTTTGTCATCACCGGAGGCAAGCCGCCGATGATAGCACCGGATGCACTGATAGGACCTGGTATCTATGCAAGTGGCATTACCATCACCATAAAGAACAACATCATTATGGCGAATTATGCCGCAGGTATTTACCTCCGTACCTGCAACGCCACTGTGGTCAGCAATATCATCGTAGAGAACGGACAGGCTGGTATTTTCCTGGAAAAAAATACCTCGGCTACTCTTCAGGGGAATAAGATCTCCAAGAATTTTACCGCAGGCATCAGTGTTGGCGGCACTGAGCTCTCAAAAATAACTGTTGTTAATAATGTGCTGGATAAAAATAAACGAGCAGGCATCAACGCAGCTTGGGCAACAGGTGTTATCCGCAACAATTTGATCTACGAGAACGGTCATGCCGGTATACGCGCTGTTGTCACCCCCCTGCTCATTGCCAATAACACGGTCACCAATAATCAGCTTGCGGGAATTTCCATCGGCGACCCTACTGTGGATGGGACAACAACTGACATACAGACGCCGGAAATAAAAAATAACATCATTACCCATAACGGAGAGGCAGGTATTTACTCCAACGGTTCCGGCTACTCCTACAACCTCCTCTTTGCTAATAATAAAGTCAACGGTTTCCATCCTGACTTTCTCTGGTATACCCGCTTGCAATTCGCTGGCTTCGAAGATGACGTAAGTTTGGAAAAAAGCAAAAATATCCTGGCTGATCCCCTTTTTGTCGATCCGGCCCAGCACGATTACCATCTCCGGCCAGGATCACCGGCCATTGACAGCGGGGATCCGGATGTCACCTTTAACGACAAGAACTTCGGGCCTTCTCTGGGGGCTGATACCAATGATCTGGGAGCCTATGGCGGCCCGTTCACAGTCGCAGAAGAACGCCCCGCTAATCTTGCCCCTATAGCAGATATAGAGACAGAAATAAAGCCTCCTGCTCAACACGTCTATGCCGGGGACAAAATCACCTTACATGGAGAAATAAGTAAGGATCCCAACGGGGACGAGCTTTCCTATGAATGGCGTTTGCTGGCCAAACCTATGGGTAGCAACGCAGCACTCTCTGCCACAACAAAGGCCAAAACCAAACTTACCTGCGACAAGGGCGGCCCCTACAGAGTAAGTCTGACAGTTACTGATCGCTGGGGCCTACGGAGCAGCCCGAAAACAATGACCCTCCGGGTAGACAGTGACAAGCCACCAACAGCAAAAATCAGCAAACAAAATAACCCCATCAATGTTGGTGAAACAGTCAAGCTCTCAGCCTATAAGAAAAAGAAGTACAACGGTAACGAACTCAACTTCTCCTGGAAATTCCTTAAAAAACCTGCGGCAAGCAGAACCACCCTTGATAACGCCTACATAGCAAAACCGACCTTTGTGCTGGATAAGCCGGGCTGCTATACTGTGCAGCTTCAGGTGAACAACGGCAAGAAAGACAGCGAACCGGACACCACCCATATCTGCTCCAAACAGACCCGCTATCTCGGCCAAAGGATTGTGCCGGATGAATATCCCACCATCCAAAGTGCCCTTGATGCGGCTGAAGTCAATGATCAGATCATTGTTAACTCAGGTGTGTATAAGGAAAAAATCATCATTGACAAGGTAGTTGACCTTATCGGAGTGGGCTGGCCGGTTATTGATGGTGGAGGAGGAGATAATGACGACGCAACCGTCTTTATCTGCTATCTCGACAATATGAGTGCTGGCAAAATGCAGGGTTTTGTCGTAACCGGTGGTGGAGCAGGAATTTTCGGTCACGGTGTGCAAATCCTGAATTCCAGCCCGGAAATCTTCAACAATCGGATTCGCGGCAACAAACATGTGGGAATCGGTATCCACGGCCATAAACGTTTTACGGAAAAGGCCAGAATCCACGATAACTTTATCTATGATAACGCCATTGGTGTAAGCCACGGCCTGGGCACCTATGGGCAGATCTATAACAACACTATCTACAATAATAAGGTCACAGGGATCGGAGTTCGGGGTCTTTCCAAACCAACACTCAGAGGCAACACCATATATAATAATTACGTCGGTATCGGCGTGCGAGAGGAAGCATATCCGCAGGTTGAGGAGAACGAAATACGTGACAACGTTGTTGGTATCGCTATTAATCCCGGCACTGCCGATGCGGTCTATGCGGAAGAAGAGAGCAGGATTCGGATCAAAAATAATACCGTATATAATAATCAACAATGCGGTATCTTCATTTCATCTCTCCATCGAAATGGAGTGCTCACCCAGGGCAATATCATAGAAAATAACGCTACCGACACCTCGAAAGAAAGGAGCGGCGGTGCTGTTGTCGGTTATCCCCATGAAAGCCTTGATGATATTTTCCTGAATAATAACGAGATACGAGAAAATAACGGTAAGGCTATCCAGCGATTCAAGCCTTTGGCAAGTTCCTACGGTCAAGTAGGCAACTCTGATAACAGAAGACCTTTTTAGCAGGATTTTGAGGTGATGGGGGATTAGGAAGCAGAGTAGTATTTGTTCTGTGATACCGGGTTGTTTATATCGGTACCTTCTTTGCAGTGACATTCTCGACAAAATCCTGCCATTCTGTTGAAAAATTAGAAATTATAAAACCTATTTCAAATTTATCATTATTATGTTCTACCTTCCAGACCGGCCATATCCTGATATGGTATACTTTTTCATCATGTTCTCCTGATATTTCCGCATCGTAGACTTTTCTTCTAACAAAGAATTCTTTTGATATATTCAATAAGCGTATTCCTCCGAGAGATACATCTCTGACACCTGCTTTATATGTGAAATTATCATCTGTAATAACAGCATGATATCCTTGGACTCCAATTCTTTCATTGCTTCGTCTTCCGAAATAATAGTCTTGTTCTTGCATAACCCTCTGTCCTTTTCGGCTTACTTCAAACCATACCGAATTTTCTTCTGAAAATGATTTTCATGATCAATGCCACTTTTTTTTCCTACACGAATACAATCCCCTATCGTGCCCGTGCCACACGCAGGAACCCAGCAGCCCACTCTGGGGTTCCCGGCGCAAGGACATGGGTATACAGAGCCAGGACATTCTTTTTCACCAGACCATCACGCTTGCTCTGAAATCCCGTGCCCCGCTCCATCTGAACGGCCAGCTCTTCAGGCTCACCATCCCAGCTTTCCACCACCGAATATCGAAACTCGTGTCCCTTCACCTGGGTACCCAACGGATAGAACGAATTTTCCCCATCAACAATAAAGGTAGAATACCCATGGGCCTGGGGCTTGCCTGACATACTGAAGGTCACTGGAAAGACACCGGTAAGGGGATATTCACTGCCCTCAAGCATAATGGAGCGGCCAAGAAAGATCAACCCCCCGCATTCTGCGTAAATAGGCAGCCCTTGCTCTGCTGCCTGGCGTACTGAATCCCGAAAGGATACATTCTCAGCCAACTGCCGGGCACTGGTCTCCGGGAAACCGCCGCCGATATAAAGGGCATCCAGATCATCTGGCAGGGCTTTGGCCGTCAGGGCGTTAATCATCACCAACTCAGCCCCGCCCTTTTCCAGGGCATCCAGGTTTTCCTGGTAATAAAACTGAAAGGCCGCATCCCGCAGAACACCTATCTTAACAGGTTCTGCTTTACCTGGTACTCTGAACTGTCGGACTACAGGCAAGGGTTTGAAGCTTCGCCGCTCCATCAATCCAATGATGCGCTCCAGATCAAAATGCTCTTCCGCAATGGCAGCAAGCCGATCTACAGCTGCATCGCTTGCGGCTTCCCCGTACTCCTGATGCGGGGTGACCCCGAGATGGCGCATGGGGAAAATATCCGTCTTCATCCGCGGGATAATCCCCACCACCGGGATGCCGGTGTATTTTTCCACCGACTCAGTGATAATCCGCTCGTGACGGGGCGTGGCAATTTGGTTCAGGATGACCCCGACAATGCGCACCCGCTTGTCCAGATCCCTGCATCCAAGCACTAAGGCAGCAACCGTTCGAGTGGTCTTGCTGCAATTGACCACCAGCAGAATGGGTAAATCCAATTGCACAGCCAGTTCAGCTGTGGAAAAGCCTCCTTCTGCGGTCACACCGTCGTAGATTCCTCTATTGCCTTCGATCAAAGCAAAATCAGCACCAGCTGCCTGCTGCTGAAAAGAGTGAACAATAATCTCCTCGGACATGAGATAGGGATCCAGATTATAACAGGGACGGCCAGCAGCAGTGCTCATCCAGCCCGCATCAATATAATCCGGGCCTTTTTTAAACGGCACTACAGCGTGTCCGCTGCGTCGCAGAGCCGCTGTCAGAGCCACCGAGGCCACAGACTTGCCTGAACCACCGCTTAACCCGGCAATGACAAGGCAGCCGATTTCAGACACCGCTGTTTCTTTACTATCGTCGATACACATCTTTTCGGTGCCTGATACGGAAAATTATGATATTTCTTTTACCAGCTGATCATGAGAAAGCGTTTTCTCCTCTCTTCGTTCAGCCGCAGCAGCCAAATCCTCCAGATCTTCAAGGAGCTCTTCATATTTATCAACCGGAAGTATAACCGCTTTTTTCTGTCCGTTCGGATCAATAATAAACTGAGGACGCAATTTCTGTACAACATTCATAACGACATACCTCCAAGGTACACTTTCTAAACCGCAGGAGAAAAAGGGTTGCTTGATTATTAATTACTGAATTTAATATAAAATACGATACAATAGTCGTTACCCTTTATGCCGTTACCGGAAGTTCGACATAATCTGAGTACGCTTGAGGTTTCGGGACGCTTTGTTTACTGAGCTGCAAACCTTCAAAATGAAATTCCAGAGCTTCTTGCATATTTATCAGAACTTCTTCCTCTGTTTTGCCTGTTGCAACACAACCGTCAACATCCGGTAAGTAGGCTGAAAAACCCGTACTTGTTTTTTCCACAACGATCAGATATTTCATTTCTTCACCCCCGCCTGTTTACATATTGCAACGCGTAACGCTTCTATAAACTATATCCGAAATCAATCACGAAGAAAACCTGAGTTCAAACCCGACCTGCTGTAAATACGTTGCCTCCTGCTCCAGACTGGCAAGCTGAAGAGGATGCCTGTCCAGTTCCCCTTCGGCAAAACAAAGAGAAAGGCCATTTTCCTGAGCAATGACCTCCTTAATACAGGCCGTCTCATCTTTACGGGAACGGTGCAACAGAACCGCAAGACGCAGCAGAACCGCAAGGCGAAGGATCGTTTTCCGCTTTGCTCTTGGTATTTTTCGTAAAAGCCTTCTCGTTATTTTTTTGCAATGACAACGCACCAGCGTACTCATCCAGTCCTGCTCTGAATAAGAAAAACCAGGCAAATCTGCATGATCCAGCAGATAGGCCCCGTGTTTCTGGTAGCCACTCAGGGAGACCGCCAGACCGATTTCATGAAGACTGCCAGCCCAGTAGAGAAGCTCTGCGTCATCAGATTGTAAATCCCAGGCCTCTTCACAGGCAGTAAAAAGGCGATGGGCTGTCCGATTCACCCGTTTCGCGTGCTTAGCACTGATCTGAAAACGTTGCTGCACCGTTTCAACGGTTTTCAGACGACTATCCTCGCAACATATCCTCCCCAAGCGCTCATAGAGCAGTCCTTCCCGTAATGCCCCGTCTGACACCTGCATCTTCTCAATACGCAGGGCCTCAAAGGTGGCAATCAGAACCGCCAGTCCTCCGGCGATGACCTGTTTTCGTTCAGCCTTGAGTCCAGGCAGGTCCAGTTTATCCAAATGCCCCGCCGCAATCATTCGTTCCCGTATTGCATAAAGGCTGTCCAACGTAATATTAAGATACGGGTTCAGCTCCAGGGCCTGGACAATACTTCCCACTGTTTTGATGGTGCCGGATGCTCCGGTGGCTGAAGAGAAATCCGCCCTCTGAAAATACTTCCTGACCGGGCGGAGTTCCAGATGGGCCGCTGTTTTGGCCTTGCCCCATGCTGCTTTACTCAAATCCCCGTCACGGAAAAACTTGAGGCTCATGCTGACGCAGCCCATATTCAGGCTACGCAGGTACAAAGGCTCAAAATGTTCACCAAGAATCAGCTCGGTACTGCCGCCGCCGATATCCATGACAAAGCGCTTTCCCTCTTCTGCAACTAAGGAATGGGAAACCCCGAGATAAACGAGACGGGCTTCCTCTTTACCACCGATAATCGAGATAGGATGGCCCAGAGCCTTACTGGCCTTGGCAATAAAACGGTGGGATTTTTTAGCCTGACGCAAAGTTCTGGTGCCCACGGCAGCCACAGTTCCAGGGGGAAAATTGCGCACTCGCTCGCCGAAACGGTTGAGACAGGCAAGGGCACGTTGGCGGGCCTCCTTGGTAAGCCGGTTCTGCTCATCAAGCCCGGCACCGAGACGCACCATCTCCTTGAGCTTGTCCTGAATATGAATATGGCCGTCTTCAATCCGGGCCACCACCATATGAAAACTATTAGAACCCAGGTCTACTGCGGCGAGGTACTGGGGTGTTTGTTGTTGCTCAACCATATACTGTCCATTGACGTGACCCAAGCTTTCTCATCTGGATTCTCCGACTAATTTTCTCATTTCTTCTGCCGACAACCCCGTGACCTCTGCTATCTGATCCGTTGTCAACATCCCTGTACGCAGCATATTGAGAGCTACTTCCGCCCTGCCCTTCTCAACTCCCCGCTCAATCCCTTTTTCAATCCCCTCGTCATACGCCGATTCAATCATATCCTTTTCACTGGCCCTGCTGATCAGATATTTCTCATACGCCCGGCGTTCTTGCTCTGACATGTTCAACAGATCAAGCTTTTCAGCCGCAGCCTGGATATTTTTTGAATGGAAATCCGGTCTGACTTCGGAATTCTTGAAAAAATAGACCCACTCATCAATGCCACTGTTGATGATGTCGTGAAAGCGTTCCGTCTCAATCAGGTAGTATTCGGGAAACACATTCCTGCCCATATCCAACTCTCTACCCACCACCGCACGACGCTTTCTCGGCTTCAGTCGCAATTTTTCCCTGGTGTTCAGGCCGTAAAAATCGGTCGAGCCTTTGTAAATATAATCGTTCTCCCCCTCACCGAGCAGAAAATAAAGAATACTGACCGAGATAACCTTCTTTACCTTGGCAAAGGAATCGCCCAGCTTCAGGTGATCCACAATAAGCTTGGAACTGCCGTACAGGAGCCGTTGCAGATAATAGCGTTCCCAGCCCGCCTGCACTTCGATGACATAAATATCTCCGGCCTCGTCCTCCACGGACAGATCCACCCGGTTAAACTTGTCGGACTGATCCTCCTGATTGCTTTCGCTCTCCAGCAGGGAGAGAATCCTGATGTCCTGCTCCAGCAGGGTGCTGAGAAAGCCTTCCAGTACGTCGTAGTTGGCTTTGTCGCGCAGGATGTTTTTCATGGCCCAGTCGAAACTGACCAGGGTGCGTGGTTTGTTCATAACGGCTTCCCCCTTCAAAAAATCAACTTGTCCAGAACATGGATGTGTCCGTCTTAGATTCCGGTCGCGACTATATGGAAGCTTTCGGCTGACATAAGAACTCTCAAGAAAACATTTCTTCAATATTAAAAGATTGTGGCACAATATCAATATGCTCTATCTCAATCATGTTCTGTCCAACGCAACATTTCTTAAATTTCTTTCCACTTCCACAATAGCATGGATCGTTTCTGCCGATTTTCCTAAAACTCGACTTCGGTAATAATCTCTTTGAGAATTTCAATTTCTGAAAATCGCATATTTTTATTTCGTTGGTTCTGATTCTGTCAAACAGGAACCTGATACATTGATATTGATCAGCCTCATCATCATACCTCTTCCAAAGACGCCGTTTATCTTTAGGATGTGAAACTATTGCAACATGATCAAGTTCAACATCACCTTGAGGCTGTTTTGTTGCCATCTTTCCTTGATAAAGTCTCCCCGCTATATGTGGACAGTCAAACGAATCAATATTTTCTCCACAAATACTGCATTTAAACCAATCAACAACAAATCCCGCACTACAAAACCACTTATAGGGATATAACTTTTCTAATCCAACAAGTTGATTTTCAATAAATATTAAAATCTTGTCTGGTTCTCGAACAATCAGTCTTTTAATTAACCTTAAACAATCAAGGCCATCTTGAAGAACATCCCAAGAATGGGAAAACTTGCCATCAACAATATCCCGCCATACCTCGTAGTATATTGACAGCATATCTATAACCACATGCAGTATATAAGACTCATTCAGAACAAGCTCTGGTGCATTATCAAACCTCTTGCTATTATGTATTATTGCAATACCGCAAAACTCGCACAGTAGCTTCAGGCAGCAAGCTTATACCACTGTTCCTTGAGCTTGTTTAACTGCTTCTGTGATTGTTTAGCGGAACGGATATGAGTTTTAAACCGATTCCTGTGATT
>NZ_JALAAI010000122.1:0-10906 GCF_052785085.1 Candidatus Electrothrix sp. | reverse complement strand
TGTAGGAAGCGCAACGCCTGTCCGTGGAAATATCTCGCTGAGGTTATCACGGCTCGGCGCCAGGGGCTGGATGTGCCTCCTCTGCCTCTTGCTGCGTAAAAAAAATGAGAGGGGTCTGAACGGTTACCAATAGTCTTATTTTTATCGTCTCCTAACAGTGCCGCATAATCATCCTGGCTTTTTCCTCCTGTTTCCTTACTGTCCCAGGTTTCCATTAACGGAATCGGAAAGAGGAATTGTTTTGCACCAGGAATATGGCTTTTCTTGTAACTGTCTTCATAGGGCATGGTGTCGATGATCAGGACATCCTTGTTTGCATCAATGAGCTTTTTCAGCTCCTCTGTGGTGATCAGCTCGTAACCACCTGCCATTGCCTCACGGGCCAGTTTGACGGCTCCCTGCTCCTTTTCCACCTCTTTTTCAAACTTATTCTTGCCAAATCCCAGCGCTAAGGCCGAGTTGGCTCCCAAGCTCAGAAAGGCACCAATCATTAACCAAATAAGTGTTTTTTTCATAACAGACATTCTTGTTCTCCTTGTTTTAGAAGTTCATTTTTCCCGTGTATTCGGGAGGAATGGGGTCAAAAAAGGAAATGTCTTCAGGTCGTTCAGGAGAAAAACTCATGGGGTGTCAGCGTCATTGTTCCTTTCTTCGGTAATGTTCAGCCTCAGCCTGGCATTGGCAGACATTCTATCTCCGAATCATGAAACGATACAGCCCAAAGGGGAGGGGATCAGGGAAACGGAAGAAAAAATGTGCGTGCCGTCAGTACACCCAACCTGGGTGGCCTTGTCAGACAATTTCCTCAGTATCTTTTGGGCAAGCGCATTATTTTTCCTCAAGGTTGCTATAAAAGTGGTGAGTACGAATCAGGAATCTATAAAACAGATTGGTTGGGTCGTCAACGGAAAATCGACGTGGTGAAGATGTTTATAGCCTTGCAGAGTGCGGTTTCCGCACCAGCAGGACATTGCACGGTCATATGACGGTGCGCCAGGCGCAGGTTACCGGGCTATGCTCTTCAGGTGGACAGGCTCTGGAGAGGGTACCTGAGAGAGATAGAAGAATCTATATTAGAAAACTGATGTGCGTTTAGTTGCTCGTTTTCAGGTTTTCATGGCCACCACGCAGGTCTGCCTGTGGGCAACAAAAGCGGGATCAGGATACTTTCTCCGGGGAGACAATCTTAGGCATGTTCTGGATGAGTGCGCGCAGTACGGCGTTCACGTCTTGAGCAGAGGAAAATACCCGGGCCACATCCGGATCAAGGGTAACAATCACGTTATCCCCGCTTACCCGTTCGGCAAACCGGTTGGGGCGTGCTTTGCTGTAATCAAACCTATACTCAGGTTGCAGGTCATCATGGCTTGTATGATCATCTTTTTTCTTCATAGTCCCTCCGTTCATGTTTTGTGGCTGCACGAGAACTGATTATCCGAACAACATCTTGTGAGCACTCTGTATAACTCACCAACAACAGACGACCTTCCGCTGAATTTCCGATGATAATTTCTCGCAGTTCATCAGGACGAGAATGCCTCTCATCGTCGAAAATTAAAGCCAGAGGATCATTGAAAACGGTACATGCCTCGTTAAAGCTGACCTTATGCTTCTTGAGATTACCTGTTGCTTTCTTTTTGTCCCATTCGAATTGCAGACTCATTCAGATTATCCTGTTTTCATATTTCTCATGCTACCTGATGTACCAGGACAGGGTCAAGTGTATCTATGAATGTTATTTTCTTTTTGCAATGAGGGTATACTGGGTTCATATCATAATCTATCAGTGTTTAAATAAGTAGCAATTTCCCGTGCTCAATCACCCGACTATCACCGGGACAATCAATCACCCAGCATAATGACCGGAACTCCCCACGTCAATAGAGAAATTCCCCTGAAGCAGCAGCTGTTTCAAAGTGCGTCCATCGGTATTGCCTCCTGGCCGGGGCAATCGCTTTTTTGATTGTGGAGGCGGAGAAGAAGTTGCGGGCCGGGTGAGTTGAAATATGGTTTTAAGAGGGTATCTGAGGGAGATAGATGAATCTATATTAGAAAACTGATGTGAGAAGCCACCCACCGTTAAAACGGTGGGCTATTATCAATCGCCCCTCCGGGGCGGGGATGCCCGGTAAACAGCCTCGCGCCTAGCTGCCGGTCTTAATACCCTCTTCATAGGGTAGGTCGTTGCAACTGCTCCCGCTCCTGGCCTCCCTGGTTGCGGGTCGTCTTAATACCCTCTTCATAGGGTAGGTCGTTGCAACAGGCAGACCTTAGCGGGGTAAACCTGAGCAGGGTGTCTTAATACCCTCTTCATAGGGTAGGTCGTTGCAACACGACGGAATGACGGCTCGCTGGTCACCGGGGAGTCTTAATACCCTCTTCATAGGGTAGGTCGTTGCAACTTGGGCATACAATGTACTGGACACGGTGCTTGAGTCTTAATACCCTCTTCATAGGGTAGGTCGTTGCAACCAGTTATGATAAGTACATGACTCCGGGGGCGTGGGTCTTAATACCCTCTTCATAGGGTAGGTCGTTGCAACACAGACTATACTTCCAACTATTTCTGTGAGACAGTCTTAATACCCTCTTCATAGGGTAGGTCGTTGCAACACAGAGGAGGTGTACACGTACGAGGGCAAGGAGGTCTTAATACCCTCTTCATAGGGTAGGTCGTTGCAACACAACCCGTGGTCATGCGTTTGTGGAGATGCAGAAGTCTTAATACCCTCTTCATAGGGTAGGTCGTTGCAACGCAGTTTGCATGTAGCCAAGAGTAGTAACCCCCTGGTCTTAATACCCTCTTCATAGGGTAGGTCGTTGCAACTGTCTCTGTTTTTTTCTTATACAATCCAGAAAATTACATACCCTGTTGCGCGAACCTCGTTTTTTGACCTTCATCAACCCGTTACAACTTCCTTCTTTATACCACTTTTACTCATTATTTCAAGGGGTGCGAACCAAAAAAATGCAAATAAAACGTAACGCATTGAAAAATCGTTTTTAAATAATGGTAAAACAGTACTTTTCAAAATGTTCGTTAGAGGTTCGCGCACAACAAACAGGTTGCATGACCTTTTCAAGGCATTAACAGGGCAGCTTCCAGTCCATGCTGGCATGGAGAATCGCTCCATCCCAGCATGGAGAAACTTTCCATCCCAGCATGGAGAAACTTTTCATCCCAGCATGGAGAAACTTTCCATCCTAGCATGAAGAGACTCTCCAACGTAGCATGGAGAAACTCTCCAACCCAGCATGGAGAATCGCTCCATGCCGGCATCCACTTTCCCTCTTTCCCGCGTTCCGCCCCGCCCCAATGCCTGCACGCAGGCTCTCTCTCCAAAATATGCAATAATCACCCAAATTTTTATTGACAACAAGCCCCCTGCTGCGTACTTTGGATAAATCCGTTTATATCGGGATGTATCAATATCTTAAACCCAAAGGGAGGACTTCATCATGGCTATCCACTATCGTATCGAACGTAACGCTCTGACCAAACCCGGCACCTGGCGGCTTCGTTTTCTCCCCCAGGGTATTGCGGGCTACGACGAGGTGGCGGAACGGGTGGCCCTGAAGAACCCCGGTTCTTCGGTGGAACAGGTCAAGACTCATCTCCAGTCGGGGATACATGAGATCCTGGGAATGGTGCTTGAAGGCATACAGGTCACTCTGGAGGATGCCATGACCTTCCGGCCCGCCTTTCATGCCCGCCTGTCCACCCCGGATTCATCGTTGCCGCCTCTGGAGGAACTCCTGGGACTCAATATCGCGGCCTCGCGTTCTCTTGTCCGGGAATTGCAGGCCGAAGCCAACCTGGTCCGTGAACCCTGGACGGAAAAGGTTCCGACAATCCAGGCCGCCGCAGACACCGTGACCAGGCTGAACAACGTGCTCAACCCGGAGGGCGTGTTGCGGCTCACCGGCAATAATCTTGCCTTTGATACGGAAGACCCGGAAAGTCGTTGCGTGCTCGCCGGAACCGAGAGCGGCAGCGAGGAGCAGAGTCAATTCGCAGAGATCACGGAGCGGGAAGTGCTGGTCGTGCCCCGTATCCCGGTCCAGTCCCATCCCTGGAACAACGAGTACACCGTGTCCATCACCACCCGCTATACCGAACACGGTTCCATCCGCACCGGCACCTACGGCGGCAGGCTGCGCACGCCCCTGGAGGTGCCATTATCAGCCATGATGCCGCCGCCCGAGACCGGCATCCTCACCGGCAGCGCAGCCACGCCCTATGTGGTCATCATGGGCGGCCCGCCCACGGGGGACGAGCGTCTGCGGGTCCAGGTGGAGCATAACCTGCAGGATGATCTTCTGAGCTTCAGGTTGATTGATATGCGGGATGGCGGCACCGAGGGCCTGCCTGTGCCGGTAACCGGGAACGGAGTCTACATTCTGCCCGGCTTCACCGGTTCGGCAGTGAGCAGCCTGGATATCCGGGTTGATGATTACACCGCCCTGAAGACCATGGTGCTCAATGATTACGCTGGAAGTCTGGTGGATATTCTGGATGTAAGGATGGCGTGATCGGAGTTGTATAGATAAACAATACCGTTGGAGGTGCAGGATGAAAGCAACAATCAAAGTCGTTATCCCGGTTATTGCCTTTTTCGGACTGGCTGCAAGCAGTTTTGCTGCTTATGTCGATGGGAGCGGCATTGAATACACCACGACGAAGAACGAGCATGGTGTTATCTTCAAAGCAAATAACGTAACACTTTATCTCGGAAAAAGTTGCGATGCCTACTCGCCGCAGTTCGGCAGAGGGAGCTGGGCATGGGCGAATGGCGGTGTTATGGTCAAGCTTGAAAAGAAGGAAATAGGCTTTCCTCACCAGGACTCTCCATTTGAAGATGGCAGGTGCCCTCTGATGCTGGAGGAATAGTCACGTAGCCTTGAAGACAATGGTGCTCAGACTACAACGGAAGTTTGGTGGACATTTGGGCTGCGAAGATGGTATAAGGAAATATGTGGCTGAATAGCCGTCCATATTACCATACCAAAAGGAGGAGAAGTGATGGAGAACCAATTTATTCTGTTGTACTACCTGTCTTCTATGACAGGCCTGATTATGGTTGTCGGTGGAATCTTTCTGCTGTACAAGGAGAAGATCTATATAGATAGCCAGACACAGGAAGTTACGGCCCTTGAAACACCAGCCGGTACATTTCGCACCAATGCACCGGCCTTGGCCCTGTTCATGATCGGTTTCATCCCTTTGATCTACCCGATTTATCAGTCCTCAAAGGATAAAGAACAAGTCAAGCTAGCACTGGAACAAGAGAGGCTAAAACAGGAAGAGAAAGTGAAGCTGCAAGGACACGTTTCAGCTGGCAATGACACCGTTCAAGTATACGTGGTTTTGGATTCTGAGTCCGTGAACAACCCGCGCGACTATAGCTTTAAAGTGCCTGCGCATTTGGAACAGGAAAAGTATACAGTGCTTTACAAACTGGATAATATCATCCAGGAAGAAATGGCTGATTTGGACAATGCGAAAGATGGGCACATTCCGCTCAAAGGTTTCAAATATCACAAAAACAAAGATACTGAGAACATAAAATATCAACACCAGATTGATGAAGTATCTGATGAATTCCTCAACTGACAACATATTGGAGCGAGCTATGAACAAATATTTATTCTCTCTGCTGGTTATCGTCTTGTCGGCCTCAACAGTCAGCGCCGCAAGTCTGGAAGGAACGGTTAGAGACCCTTCTACTGCATTGCAGCCTGAATTCGTTGTTACCTTGACACCGCCCAAAAAGAGCAATAAGCCAAAAGAAGTGACCTCAACTTCTTCTACCGGGAACTACCTTCTGGATAATATCGACAAAGGTAAATATATGTTTGAGGTATCTTACGGTACCGAGGTGATCTATAGAAAGGTGATTGAGGTGCAGGGAGATGACACAAAGGACGTGACACTGCAGCGACAGTAGACAGTAAAGAGGGAGGATGCTCCGCCGGTTACTCAAACAAATTCACCTGCTGGGCAAAGCTGCCCGGCACTTAGTTCAGTGCCAATGGCCTCAATGCCGGTGCTGCGGACAAGCGTCCGGTGCATCAATCTTATTGGCAGTTCTTATCTGCTTCAGCCGCTCCACATTCCGGGCGTGCCGACTGCGCAGGTCTTCGCAAATCATGTCTAAATTGTAGTTGAATCTACGGGCGTGTTCATCTCTGTATTTTCGGACTTCCTCTATGATAGGATCAATCATGTTCCGCCTCCATGAATTCTTCCGGTGAACAGATTACGGGCATGGAGCAGCCATGCTTCGTCACAACACTGCTTATTTTGCGCATCATGAAGGGATTATTGATGTGCTTGAAATTCCAGGTGACAATGAATTCAACATCGTGGGCTGCCGCTACAGCAATGTGAACTGCATCTTCCGGGCATTTTTCAGGAACAGCCTTTTCCCTGACAAGTGATTTTGCCAGCTCCTGCGTTTTCGCGTTTGTGTCAAGAACAGAAAAGTCACGGATTTCCCAAAGGCGACGTTCGGCCTTCCCGGCATCGCCGCACGATGCTTCAACGACAACAGTATCTGAAATAAAAACACGATAGTTGGGAAGCGTTTTCCAGAAAGCATGTGTGACAAGCTGACGACTGCTTATCCGGATATTTTCTGACATTTCGGCAGTCAAATAGCTTATGACGCTTGTTTCAATGTATATCGTTCTTTTCATAAAGGCAATATAGATGATCTTTTTGGCTTTGGCAACAGGTGCTGATTTTTTTTCTCAGCCAATAGCTTCAGCGACTCCGCAGTGAGATACCTGTTTGCTTAACTCAAGCTGCATGATACAGTGACGTTCACAACCTACTCATCCCGTCGATGCAATAACAATGCTGGGTATCAAAATGAGAATACAACGACTTGAAATAGAAAATTTTCGGGGCATCCGAAAAATGCAGCTTGATTTTCATCCCCGGCTGAATGTCTTTGCCGGAGTAAACGGTATCGGTAAAACCACGATCCTCAATGCACTGAGCAGAACAATTGATATCGCACGCCTGAATAACGTTGCAGGCAGCGAACGGCAGGAGCTGGAAAACCGGGGGCTTATCTATCCTGATGATATTCAGCTCGGTACTGAACAGGCACGCCTCAGGTTGCAGCTGCACTTTAGAGATCAGTGCATTTCCACTATGGCAAGCAGCCGTCCTGATGAAATATCATCTGATCTTGCTGACTATTTCCCAGGAACAGGTACAGAGCTTCCTCACAGATTTTTTTCTGAAGAACGTTCCGCTCTTGCCGGAACCTGGTCTCCGAGTGAAAAGACGATAAACAGGATCGCAGAAATAGACCCATGGATAAAAGCTATCATTAATGACACAACCCATTTCAGCCATTACTTTAACTGGATTTCAGAAAGGGAGGCATTAGAAAATAACAAGCTCAGAAGGTTTATTGACAGTGGAAAGGAATTTGGCAAGGATCATTTTGTGCGAGATCATACTCTTCAGCTGGTAAAAAACGCCGTTGAGGAGATTACAGGTTTTGCTGGTCTGTTTCATGACCGAGAATTATATGAATTCACACTGAGGAAGAATGTTGGTTCAGAAGAAAACATCCTCCTTTTTTCTCAGCTCTCTTCCGGTGAACAGCATTTAGTGGCCTTTGTGACCATGATCGCAGTATATCTTGCTTTGAGCTTTCCTGAAGCAGAAAATCCTTTACACGAAGAGGCTGTCTTCCTTATAGATGCCCTTGAACTGCACCTGCATCCCTCCTGGCAACGGGAACTCATCCCCAAGCTCCTGCATTCCTTTCCCAACTGCCAGTTTATCATAACCACCCACTCACCACAGGTACTGGGCAATGTTAAGCCGGAATCAATTTTTCTTCTGAAAAGAGAAGATGATGAGATTGTCTGTGAACAGCCTGATGAGAGTTACGGAATGACAATGGATCGGGTATTGGAATTAGTCATGGATGAAGAATCCCGTCCGAATCAGAAGATCCGTGAAGATATCGAAAGCCTTTTTGAGCATATCAGCAGAGAGGAATTTGACAAGGCTTCCGACCTGATCAAGGCCCTTAAACAGGACATCCCCAGCGACCCCGAAGTAATACGGGCGGAGATGCTGCTCCACAAGAACGGTCTGTCTTTATGAGATATATCGAAAAACACCCCGAAGAACCGGAAGCGTTCAGTCGATGGAAAAAACAAAACAAGAAGGCTGACTGGCGTGATTTCTCAACCAGTGCTGAACACAGGGAACTCCGAGAACAACTGCTTGCAGAACAGGTTGGAATGTGCTGTTATTGTGAAGTGATGCTGACAGTGGATGATTCCCATATCGAACATCTGAAACCAAAGAGCAGATATCCGCAGGAGAGGTTTGCTTACGGTAATCTCCTGGCTTCCTGCAACAGGAAGAAAAGTTGCGGGCACAAAAAGGGAACGTGGTACCGCCCTGAAATGGTCTCACCGCTGACGGAAGGCTGTGAAGAACGTTTTACCTACACTCTTGACGGAAGGATGATCCCCTCGGATAAGGAAGACAAGTTGGCCTCGGAAACCATTGAGCAACTGGGGCTGAACTGTGCCACATTGAAAGACCGACGTAAAAGCATCATTAAGGCATTAGATAATGGAGGCAACGGACCGGAACCGGATTATCTGCAAACAGTTGTGGCAGGAATATTGAACAGGAAGAGCAACTGGCCGTTCGGCTTTCCTACTGTCGTCTTGTTTATAGCAGCAATGTATGACATCGCGATCCCGTAATGAGAGGAGCAGATTCCTCTGCTTCCCATACCCGTCCTTACTTTCTCTTCAGAAGCTCAGCCGTTGAGCAGGCAGTATCGGTAAAGCAGAACAGCATGGCTTCCAGCTGCTCATAAAAGGGATTAAAAGTACTCCTTCGCAGGGTTCTGTACTGCGGCTTGAGATCCGCTGGCAGCTCTTCCACATTATTTTCACCAAAGAGGTTATCTTCTTCCTCATCCCGGCAGGCCGCAAGATCTGCCGGACTTGCAGCGTATTTCCGGCAATGCCTGTATCTGCCGTGAAGCCCGTAATGAGGATCCTCCGGGCGAATGGGAATAGAGAGGTGGGAGATATTAACGGTCTTAAACTCCTCTTTCATCTCCTCCAGCGGGATCTCAAGAACAGTATCGCATTGGAGGTCTGCTGCCTGGGCTATACGGTTGTTCACGGCCGGATCAATGGACTGATACCATATAAGCACCCGCTGTTGCGCCGCATCTGAAGAACAAAAAAATCGCCGGGCCGCCTCGGCATCAACTGTCGTGTCATCGGCTGTAACCGCCATCAGAACAGGAACCTTGAGCGCATATTCCGGGTCCATCATGTCACGGGTCAGGGCATAGAACACAGCGCCCGCATTGTAGGAAAAGGATTCGTAGCGCACAGCATCTTCTTCGTCAAAACGACTCTCCCAATCCTTGAACAAGCTGATGAACGATGCCAGAAAAGCAAAAGGCGACTTTGCCTTGATTGATGGGGATAAGAGAATCAGGCCCGTTATCTTATCGGCTCGCAATCTTTGAGCTGCTGAGGGGTGGTTCTTCATATAATCAATAGCCAGGGTAGTGCCTGCGGAAAATCCGACAAGATAAAGTTCTTCTATCTGCGCATCCTCCTGAAACCCTTTGACCCCGTATTCGACGATGCGCCTGAACTCCTTATGATCCATTTCCAGGGAATCACCGACCACTGTACCGTCTCCCGGAAGCAACACTGCTCTGATCAGGGCGCAGGGATATTGCCTGTGCAAAGAGTCCCGAATATTGCTCAGCAGATAGGGCGAATCTATGAGTCCGTGGATGAGCAGAAACCCCTTGCCTGCTCCTTTGCCACCCTCACTGCATCGTTCCTTCTTGTTTGCAGGCAGTTGGAATGGACTGCGCATGGATGCGGCCTGGGCATTGGTATAGCCGCCAAGATATTTTCGTTCACCGTTATCAGGGCGTACCTTGTCCAGGATCTGTTCAATATTTTCCCGGCTGTCCTGAATATACTCAGAGAAAGGAGTGTCTTGCTCGGGAACAAAAGCGGCCCTGCCTGTCGGGGTGTACAAAGGATCACGGTTTGCGCACGCACTTATGACAGGGAGAATGCAGAGAAGGAAAAAGATGATTTTTTTGAACGGAGTCATGGGATTTATAGTGAGTTGTTGGGCTTAAAACTATATCTTGCTGTCAAGATCAATGGGACCAGAGTCGATTGATTTTATATACGTTTTACCGTTACCCTTGCCTGGCAAAGGGTGGCGCTCCTGCTCCAAAACATCAGGCCCCCAAATACGCCTTCTTGACCGCAGGATCATCCAGCAAATCCTCGGCCCTGCCTTCCAGCACCAATTTTCCATTCTCCAGCACATAGCCCCGTTTGGCAAATTTCAGAGCAAGGCGGGCGTTTTGCTCCACCAGCAGGATAGTGGTTCCGGTCCGGTTGATCTCTTTCAGCGATTCAAACATATCCAGCATCAGCAGAGGGGCAAGCCCCATTGAAGGCTCATCCAGCAGCATGATTTTTCTCCCGCTGATATAGGCCCGGCCCACAGCCAGCATCTGTTGCTCTCCACCGCTCAGGGTATCAGCAAGCTGATTTTTTCGTTCTTCCAGGCGTGGGAAGAGGTCAAAAACCCACTTTCGATCCTTGACCACAGCCTCTGTATCCTTACGGGCAAAGGCGGCCAGGGTGAGGTTCTCGGTCACGCTCAGGTTACCAAAAATCATCCGGCCCTCTGGTACATGGGAAATCCCCAGCCTGGAAACCACCTTGTCGGTGTTGTATTTGAGGATATTATGGCCCATAAAGTAATGGCACGACCTTAAGTGGTTGACCACAGGATTACGCCGTTTGTCTTCTTGGTACTGTCAAACGAGGGTAGGCCTTTGGACGACGCTTCACAGCC
>NZ_JALAAI010000121.1:0-10927 GCF_052785085.1 Candidatus Electrothrix sp. | reverse complement strand
CTGACCAATAATGAGGCGGAGCAAGCACTACGTCATTGGGTTATTGCGCGCAAATTAAGCCACGGTACCCGTAATGGCCAAGGCAGTCATGTGTTCGCCATACTTGCGAGCGTGATTGATACGTGTAAGAAGCGCAACGCCTGTCCGTGGAAATATCTCGCTGAGGTTATCACGGCTCGGCGCCAGGGGCTGGATGTGCCTCCTCTGCCTCTTGCTGCGTAAAAAAAATGAGAGGGGTCTGAACGGTTACCCCTGAGCATCATTTCCATAACAGTCGCCTGAAACGGAAAGGTCAATTTCTCTTGCAAATACGCTCTCCAGGCCCGCAACAATGCTAAGTCGTCATCTCGCGAGATCCCCGAGAGGACGCTTTGAATACGCTTTCCTTGTTCTTCAAAATTCACCCACATATAATAAGAAGAAAGCTCTTCAAAGACTCTATCCACATCTTCTATTGAATCTCTTCGTTTTGTCAGGGTAACATCGGAATGCGACAGATACATCTTCTGCCATTCCCAGCCTTCTTCCTCACTATGAATAATGGACGAAGCTGGCATCTGTTGCAGCGTTATGCTGTCCCAATCAATACATACCAGATCTTCATCTATCTCTGATATCCTTCCTTGCCATGCCCCGATATTATTGCCTAAATCCGGGTCTTTTACTCCTTTGTTTACAACAACTGAATCACCAATTTTCAAAACCACAGTGGTATTTCCTTGTTTTCCGTTAATTGTTTAGTTGAGTTACAAAATGTAAAAACAACATACACCCTGCATGGAGATTTTACCAGAGGAGGAAGCAGAATACTCCCCGTTTTACGGACGTTCCAACTCCTCACGAATTGTTCTCCATCCCAAAAACTCAGAAAGCTTCAGCCGATACCGCGCCACATTGCCCTCGTGCAGACGCTTCAGGCTGTCAGAAAAGGTCTGCTCAAAGGGGGCTGGTATGGTAGGCTTTCTGGAGCAAGAGCCAGAAACAGTCTTCCAGTACCTGTAATGGCACGCTTTGCTGTCACAGGTCAAGAAAAGGTTGATAACGTAGGATGATTAAACAAGAGCAGGGGCTCGTTATTCGGCAGGTGGGCCGTCACCCGTGCGGAATCGGTTACGGCCTGAGCTTTGTTTTGTAATCAATCAGCAGCAGCGGCCGTTTTTTCCAAAGCAAACATATTATCCAGGCAGGCCCGGGCCTTTTCAGCCAGAGCCGGAGGCAGCTCCACCCTGTTTTCAGGATCGGGATTTTTCAGAGTGTCGAGTATATCCGTAAGCCCTATTTCTTTCATATAGGGGCAGAGAATGCAGCTACCAACAATATTTTTATCGGTACATTCCGCCTTGAAACGATCTGTCAGGCCGCATTCCGTGACAAGCATGAAGGTCGTTGCCGAAGAGTTTTGGACATGCTTAAGCATGGCTGCTGTACCACCGACAAAATCAACCAAATTGACAATACCTGGAGAACATTCGGGATGGGCCAGGATTTCAGCATCAGGAAACTGCTGCCTGATCTGCATTATGCTGTTTTCATTGAACTCGTCGTGAACAATACAGGTGCCTTGCCAAGGGATGATGGTTTTGGAGGTCATGTTTCGGAGGTTCAGTCCCATCATTTGGTCAGGTATAAAAATGATTTCTTCCTGGGGCATGGCCTCAACAACCGCTTGAACATTGGATGACGTACAGCAGGCATCACTTTCCGCTTTCACCGAGGCATAGGTGTTCACATAACAGACAACCCCGGCTTCCGGGTATTGTTGCCGTAGTTTTTTGACCTGTTCAGCAGTGATGGAGTCGGCCAGCGAGCAACCGGCTTTTTTCGGCACCAGGACTTCTTTTTCAGGGTTGAGCAGTTTGGCGGTTTCCCCCATAAAATAAACAGAACTGAAAATGATTTTCCGGGCAGGGTGTTCGCTTGCCTTACGGCTGAGATCGTATGAATCACCAACAAAATCGGCGACACCGTACATGATGTCTGGTGTTTGGTAGGAATGAACAAGGATGATTGCCCCTTGTTCCTTTTTTAACCGATTAATTTCAAGGGTGGTGGGGGCCAGTAAACGACATCCTTCCCGTGTCCAGCCCAGCTTATGCAACTGTTCATGAAGGCGCTCTGTTTCTTTGCTGATTTCTGGTGGTGTACAATGTAATGCATCGTTTGTCATGGTTGATAACCCCTGTTATTTTTTATGGGTATCCAGAAGAAGAACCGGGAGAAGCCTATATGCTCCCATTCCGCCCCTCTGGGGCGGTACAACAAAATATGAAAAGCAGCATATCAGGTATCCAACATCATATCAATACAGGAATATTCTTTTCTGGCTGTTTCTGCGTTTCTTGTTCTCTTCTAAGACAGAAAATCAAGCGTGTTGAGTGGGTCTGGGTTAACAAATCCTTGGCAGCAGCTCGCCCGGCAACATATCCAAAAGCCGGGTGCCCCCGATGGCTGTCTGTAGCCGAACCTCCGCCTTTCCCGCATCAAGAACCCTTCCAATGATAGCAGCATTTTTTCCGTACTTGGTCTGCCGCATGGTTGCCAGGACAGCCTCGGCATCCTCCGGTGGGACAAAGGCCACCAGCTTGCCCTCATTAGCGATAAAGAGCGGATCAAAGCCCAGCATTTCACAGGCAGCCCGAACCGCTGGTTTGACAGGGAGTTTATCCTCCTCAATCAGCAGGGTGACCTGGGATTGCTCAGAAATCTCCACCAGGGAGGTTGCCAGCCCACCTCGGGTGGGATCGCGGAGTACATGGATCTCTCCAGCAGCCAGCATAGCCTGGACCAGATGATTGAGTGGGGCCGCATCACTGATTAGATCAGTATCAAACCCCAGGCCCTCGCGGGCAGCCAGCACGGTGATACCGTGATCACCCAGAGTGCCGGAAACGATGATCACATCCCCAGGCCGGGCATTGGCCCCGGAGATCTGCACCCCTTGGTTCACCACCCCAAGGCCGGAGGCATTGATGAACATCTTATCAGCGCTCCCTCGCTGGACTACCTTAGTATCACCGGCAACAATCTGAACCCCAGCTTCCTGAGCAGCAGCTCGCATGGAGGCCAGCACCTGACGGAGGGTGGCAAAGGGCAGGCCTTCCTCCAAAATAAAGCCGCAGGTCAGAGCTAGGGGCTTGGCCCCGACCATCGCCAGATCGTTGACGGTTCCGCAGACCGCTAAATGACCGATATCCCCGCCGGGGAAAAAAAGCGGCTCAACCACATGGGAATCGGTGCTCAGGGCCAGGCGTTGGCGGCCCGTTGTCTCAATGATTGCGGCATCGTCCAGGGTGCGCGGGGCTGCCTCACCCAGCTCCGGGAGAAAGACCTGTTCAACCAGTTCCCGGCTCAGGGTGCCGCCGGACCCGTGCCCGAGGAGAACGGTTTCCTTGGGGCGATGTGGGGTAGGACAGGTTGCTCCTGCAAAATTCGGTTTATCCATAATCGTTCTATATTGTTCTCTCATCAGGGAAGAGGTTTTAACTCCCGATGATATCTATCAATGGTACCTATAATAGGCTGCGCAGGCCCCTTCCGAGGAAACCATAGGGGCACCGAGCGGGTTTTGCGGTGTGCATTTTTTGCCAAAGGCAGGGCATTCCACGGTTTTTTTTAGGCCCTGAAGGATCTCACCAGCAATGCAGAGCGGGGATTCCTGGCTGAGGAGATCCTGAACCTCGAATTTGAGTTCCGCATCAAGGGCGGCAAGCTCAGGACGCAGGCCCCAACCACTTTTCGTGATAGTGCCGATACCACGCCATTTGCGGTCAACAGGCTGGAAGGCCTGTTGGATACTCTGTTGAGCCGCTGTATTGCCCTGCTGGTTGACCGCACGTTGGTACTGGTTTTCCACCTGGGCATGACCTGCCTCTAACTGCCTGATCGTTGCGTACAGACCCTGGAGCAGATCAATGGGCTCGAAACCCGTGACCACGATGGGGACTTGATATTTTTCCGCCAAAGGAAGGTATTCATGAAAACCCATAACCGCACAGACATGCCCGGCTGCCAGAAAGCCCTGAACCCGGCAGGATGCTGCCTGGAGAATAGCCTCCATTGCAGGCGGAACACGAACCTGGGCTGTGATCATGGAAAAATTTCTGATCCCCTTTCGTTGGGCCAACAAGACAGCCATTGCATTGGCCGGGGCTGTGGTCTCAAAGCCGATGGCAAAGAAGACCACCTCCTTGTCAGGATGGGCGTCGGCCAGCTGTACAGCCTCCAGAGGCGAATAGACCACCCGCACATCCCCGCCCTTGGCCCGCACCGAGAAAAGATCTGTGCTGGAACCCGGTACCCGGAGCATATCGCCATAGGAGGTGAAGATAACCTCTGGTCGGGAGGCAATGGCAATGGCCTTGTCAATCTGCTCCAGCGGGGTCACGCAGACCGGACAGCCGGGACCGTGGACCAACTCAATTTGCGGGGGCAGGAGGGCATTCAGGCCGTGGCGGAGAAAGGAATGGGTCTGGCCGCCGCAGATCTCCATGATCACCCAAGGCTGGTTGACGCTCTCCTTAATCTTTTGGAGCAGGAGCTTGACCTGGGTTGGATCCCGGTATTCATCAAGATACTTCATTGTCAAAGCGCGAGACCTCCTGAATCAGCTGGATGCTTTCCTCGGCCTCGGTTTCGTTCATCAGGCTGATGACAAAGCCAGCATGGACCAGGGCGTAATCACCTAGCTTTGCTTCGGGCACAAATTCCAGACAGATTTCTTTGGCAACCCCGCCAAAGTCGATCTTGGCCATTTGGAGGGCATTCTTCTGATAGATCTCTGTTATTTTTCCTGGGATAGCAAGGCACATGGTTTTTCTCAGTTTGTCATTTGGTGATGGGCCACAGCGATTTGGCCCAAGGCAAGGCCACCATCATTACATGGCACCTGTTGGTGGCAATAGACGGTCAGCCCCTGTTCTTCTAAGCCGTTACGGACCAGATCAAGCAGGAGCTGATTCTGCCAGACCCCGCCGGACAGGGCCGCCTCGTGCAAACCTGTTGCTGCACATGCCTGAAGGCAGAGGTCAATAGCCAGTCGGGCAATGGTTTGGTGGAGTCGTGCTCCGATCAGACCGGCTGGTTCCTGCCTTTGGACATCCTCAATCATGGCTCGGAACAACTTTTGTAAAGGGACAGCGTTATCCGGTGAATCGACAGGAAATGAGTTGGTTGGATAAGGTGTTGTCGAGTTCAAATAGTGCCTGGATAGTATTTCCAGCTCAATGGCTGCTTGGCCCTCATAGCTGATTCGGTTGCGGATGCCGATCAGGCTGGCTGCGGCATCAAAGAGCCGTCCCATTGAAGAGGTCTGCGGGCAATTGATCTGTTTGTCCACCTGTTGCCGGATAATAGTGATGGCCTGTGGCTCAATATGATCGAGAAAGGGCAGCTCGTCAAGCTCCGCGTTTGCTATGCCAAGAGCACGGGCCGCGCCGACCGCAATACGCCAAGGCTGACGGATGGCCGCCTCTCCACCGGGTAAGGGAAAGTTTTGGAGATGGGCAAAACGCTCGAACGCCCCATAGGAGGCAATCAGAACCTCGCCACCCCAGATGGTGTTGTCCGGGCCATAACCGGTGCCGTCAAAGGCAAGGCCGATGAGCTGCCGATCCTCCAGCCCATTATCTGCCATGCAGGCCGCGATATGGGCATGGTGATGCTGAACCGCTATGCAGGGGAGTCCGTTGCGTTGAGATTCTCTTTGGGCATAACGGCTGGTGAAGTATTGCGGGTGGAGGTCGTGGGCGATGTATTTTGGCTGGATGCGGAAGAGCTGGCTTGCCTGCTCCACCGTCTCTTCAAAGGCGGCACAGGTCGCAGCTTCGTCCATATCGCCAATATGCTGACTGAGAAAAGCCTGTGTTCCCTCGGCCAGGCAAAAAGTATTCTTGAGCTGCCCTCCCACGGCAAGTATGGGTTCGACTGGAAAAGGGAGCTGAATCGGGCAGGGGGCATAGCCCCGGCTCCTGCGGAGAAAAAGGGCTGTGCGGTTCCCTCTGTCTATCCGTAGCACCGAATCATCGCAGCGACTGTGGATAGGGCGATCGTAGAGGAGCAGGGCATCAGCCAAGGGAGCCAGCTGGGCAAGGGCCTCCTCGTTCTCTGTCACAATCGGTTCGCCGCTTCGGTTGCCGCTGGTCATCACCAACAGGGCCGGGGCAGGTTCTCGGGCCAAGAGCGGGTCTGTCCGGTTAAGCAGGAGGAGGTGGAGCGGGGTGTAGGGGAGCATGCAGCCCAATTGGTCCAGGTTGGGGGCAATGGCGGATTCTGTAGGGGTACGGCATGCCGTGCCCCTACGTATCGGGCAGGCACGGGGACTTGCCCCTACAGACTTCTCCAGCAGGACAATAGGTTTCTCAAATCCCTGGAGTAATTCAGCCTCTGCATCGCTGACCTGACAGATGTTCTTGATCTGTTCCAGATCCGCTGCCATCAGGGCAAAGGGTTTCTCCGGGCGGCCCTTGCGACGGCGAAGTTCCGCAACCGCATCGGGATTATTTGCATCACAGGCCAGGTGAAAGCCACCCAATCCCTTAATAGCGAGGATTTTTCCTTCGCGGAGAAGACGACGTGGTGCGAGCAGGGTATCCACGGCTGTTGTAGGGGCAGATCCCCGTGTCTGCCCTACGGTATCAGGGGAAGACAACGATTCCATAGAAGAGGGCGAACACAGGGATTCGCCCCTACGGTAACCGGCATCATGCAGGGCAAGGCTCGGCCCGCAAACCGGACAGGCCGAGGCCTGGGCATGGAAGCGGCGATCCAACGGGTTTTCGTATTCCGCCTCACAGTCCGAGCAGAGTGGAAATTCCTTCATGACCGTATTTGCCCGATCAATAGGCAGATTCTGGATGATGGTAAAACGTGGCCCGCAGTTGGTGCAGCTGATAAAGGGGTAGAGGTAGTGCCTGTCAGTGGGTTCCAGCAGCTCTTGTTTACAGGCCGGGCAGAGAGTTGCATCCGGGGCTATAGGTTGTATGCCTTGCCTTTTGCCCTTCTGTTCCTCGGAGGGAAGGATAGTAAAATCCCTGTACGTTTTTGCCTGTTGCCCCGCAGAGGAATCCGGTTCGGTGGTGATGGAATTAATGCGGGCCAGCGAAGGCGCATCTTTTTTGAGGCAGGCGAGAAAATCTTCTATAATTGAGGCCTGCCCCTGAAGAAGGATCTCCACCTCAGCAGAGGTATTACGCACCCAGCCGCAGAGTCCCAGCCTTGTTGCTAGGCTGTAGACAAAGGGGCGGAAACCCACGCCCTGCACCAGGCCTTGTACTCGGATGAGCATTATTCGGGGATAATCTCTGCGTGCGCTTGCTCAACCAGCCAGTCGGTCCAGGCATCCAGACCTTCACCGGTTTGGCAGGAAAGCGGGAAGGTGGCAATGCCGGGATTCAGCACTTCAACGCCTTGCTGGAAATACTCCATATCAAAGGGGACATAGGGTAGAAGGTCTATTTTGTTAATGATCAGGGCCTGCATACCCATGTACATGCCGGGATATTTATAGGGCTTATCATCGCCCTCCGGGATGGAAGCAATCACTAGGTTGAGATGGGTACCGAGCCGGAAATTGGCCGGACAGATCAGGTTGCCCACGTTTTCCACCACCACCAGATCAAGGTCGTCCAGGGGCAGCTGGCTCAGGGCATCTTCCATCATCACCGCATCCAGATGACATTCTCCGCCAGTGTTGACCTGCACCGCAGGCATTCCTGCTGCAAGAGCCCGATCCGTATCAATGGAGCCTGCCGGGTCGCCTTCAATAACGCCAATTCTCAACCGCCCCTTGAGGGCCTCCAGCGTCTTGAGCAGGACACTGGTCTTGCCTGCGCCAGGAGAGGCCATGATGTTGACCCCGTATACGTTTTTTTGATGCAGCAGGCTGTGGTTACGCTGGGCGATCCTGTCATTGGCTGACAGGATATTTTCCACCACAGGAACCCGCGTTGTTGTATGACTGTGAGTATGATTATGACCATCGCACATAGTATTTCTCCGATAAATTATTCAACATCAATGCTGTCTACCTGAAATTCCCGGCCCCCGCTGACCCGCACAGCACTACTTTCGCAGGACGGGCAGAGAAAATCCTCGCTGCCGGGATGAAAGACGTGGCCGCAGTTACTACAGGTCATCTCGCCGGGGATGCGTTCGAAATGGAGTTTTGCCTCTGCTGCCAAGGTTTCCTTGGCAATAATATCCCAATAAAATTGCACGGAATCATCGACAATGGATGAGAACTGGCCGATCACCAGATTGACCTGCTGGATCTTTCTCTCCTTGGCGTGTTGCAGGACGATATCAAGGATGCTTTGGGTGACAGAGAGTTCGTGCATCGTTGTTTTTGTTGATGAAATTTTGCTGGGCACGGCACGCCGTGCCCTTACTCGGGCAGGCACAGGGGCCTGCCCCTACTTGTCGATCAGTTCCAGTACCTTCTGCACCGCCAGCGGTACAGCGGTAGCTATTGCCGGGCTGAGATCCTCCTGGAAATCATAGACATGGGCAGCCTCTACTGCAATAATATACACCTGAGCATCATCAGGCAGGGATTCCCCCATGCTGCGGCCTAGCTTGAGGGCCTGCTTGAGCGAGACATCATGGGCCGAGGCAGTGTGGCCGTGAGTCAGGTCTTCCATGTCATCCAGAGTGAAACAGACCACCTCGCCCTGCGGGTGCTTGCCAGTGTTCAGGGCATCGATGAGGATAACCCGGTCATAGCCGATGAGCCGTTCCATTAGGCTGAGGCCAGCTAGCGAGTAGCACTCAATGGTGATGGGTTGTTGTTCCTGGTCATGCAGGCCGGGCAGGGGGGCATCACCCAAGGTAATGCCGCTCTGTTTGCTGACTTCCTCAGCGACCCGCCAGCCCACGCCGTCATCTCCGAGGATGGGGTTGCCGAGGCCGACTATGATAGTGGTCATGGCGGATGATTGAGGGGGTGTATCGAGCATGTTTGAATTTATTGGTGTTTTCCTGAATCCGTGAAGCCATAGACCACATTTTCCCTTTTCAAGGAAAAAAGGCTTTTTTCCTTGCTCGACTGAACAATATTACGTAACTTCTCAATAAGTGTTGGTAGACGTCAAAAAAAAGACACACCACGCCATTGATAGAGAGGGAGTTTACTGTCTGCTGATAATATCCAGCTGTGTTATCCGGGAGCAGTGTTTGCTTGTTCGATAATGTGGGGTAAAGGTGGAATAGTATTTTTACCGGAAAGTCGGTCTTCAAGATATTGCCAAAAAGATACCCCTAATTTTCGGCATGTCTTCTTTATGCTTGCAAATGTGTCTCTACAACGACGTCCAGCCTCACTACGGGTGCTTCCGCTGACTTTGCGCTTTTTTACATATTCACGGATATCATTTTCACTGAGGTTATTGTGAAGGGGTATCTCCGGTCTGTCGAGAACCAAGAGGAGTTCCGACTTGTTTTTATGTAAGCGTTGAAGAGCTTCATTAAGGGTTTGAAAGTCTGTTTTCTGGGTAAAAATTGTTTCAAACTTTTCCGACAACCGATCTTTTTCTTTTTGGCTTGGGGATTTTTTATAACCTTTCAGTTCGTCATAGAACTGCCAAATCTGCTGACGAACTTCTTCGAGTATCTGTCGTTTTTTGTCGCTGGGGGCAATTATTTTGGCCAGTGTTCGTTCAGCATGAATCCAGCAAAGCGCATGGTTGAGTATGTTGAATTGCCCCGCATCATCACTGACAATGACGAGGCTTCTGGGAAGCTGGGAGAGGACACACCCAAAAAGTGCTCCTTCCGTTGCAATTTGTATATGGCGAGGCTTGACAATCCCCAACTCTTTGAGGTGTTGCTCCCATTGCTCTGTATCCATAAATTCCTTGACCGGATGATTGAGCAAGAGAGCGAATGACGATTTCGGAAGCCGCTTTTGTTCCATATATTCAAACGCATCATCATTGAGTACATAATCAGACGCTCCAGCTCGAAGGAGACTAAGGAAATTAATTCGGCTTTTGCTTTCGGTACTCTCAAACCAGGCAAAGAAATCATTTCCTATATGGGTGCAGTAGCCATTTTTGCCGTTATGGCGAGCACCTGTATCATCAACGTTTACATGAGATGAGTACCGAAGACCAGCAGAAAGGATTGCATCTTTTTCAGCGTGAAAAGAATCTTTGTTTTCGGTGAGAATATTATTGAGCTGCCCGGATGAAATATCCACGCCCCACTCACGGAGTTGCTCCAGAAGTAACGGTTGCGTGACATGGCAGTGGTGGTATTGATGGAGAATGAAGGTATTAAGAGTATGGTCGAAATGACCATCAATTTCAGAAGGCAGTTTTCCTGAAATTATTTTACCTTCCGGAGTTTCCCACTGTTCGAGCAAATAGCGTGTATTGTGAACTGATATTTTCAGCCCCTGGACAGTGTAAGGCTTGAGACCGTTAAATGTAGACCCCGGAGGAATTGACTCAGGCTGAATACGTTTTGTTTCGTGTATCTCCAGATTGGCTGTTTTTTTCTTTTTGGCCGATCCTGGACGTTTGCCATTGCTCTTTTTTTTACCTTTTTTGGATAGCTTGCTGGGGAATATTTTAGGTTTTGGCTTTTGCCCTTTTAAACGTGCAATCTCATCTTTGAGCTGCTGAATCTTCTCTTTCTGGAGAGCGATTGTTTCAGCATGTTGCTCAAGCAATTCCAGCAGAATTGATACACTGGGATTTTGCCGATCTGAATCAGGTATATTCAGTTTGATTTGATCTAAGGTAGTCGCCATGACTATATAATATATACAATAACGCGATTAATGCCAGAGTTTTTTCAAGCCTTAAGTCGCGATGGTCACCCTCCTGAGTGTTGTTCGCCGACAACGACAGTTGTAAACAGTTCTTTTAATGTCCATCTATGATCAGTCAGTCCCGCTGCCATTGCGGGCGTCCGTTGTATCCATTTGCGC
>NZ_JALAAI010000120.1:0-11011 GCF_052785085.1 Candidatus Electrothrix sp. | reverse complement strand
CTTCAAGAGAAATTCAGGATTAAGGTTATAACAAACCAAATCAAGCATTCAATGAATCTGAAGATTGAAAAACTTCAGCGAGCCGCATGAAATGCACCTATTCAGAGGGAAAGGTGTCGTTTTTGAGTTCCACACCCTGAAGCGGGGGTGTTATTTATACTCATCCAGATAGGTCCAGAGGACTGCACCCAGCTCAACCCCTTTTTCCTCTCCGTCAGGATTTTTGATGGTATAGTCAGCCTCATTCAGTGCGGCAAAACCCCACCAACCAGATTGAGGACAGGCAAAGGTGAATACGCCGTTTTCATCGGCCTTGACCACTTGGGTGACATGGTAGTCACTGGGAGCAGTGAATTTTTTATCCTTGTTGTACAGTTCCACTTCCACCTCTGCGCCTGGAACCGGCTCGCCGTTCAACAGCACTTGGCCGGAAAAGCTGTTGCCTGCATAATTACCAAAAGGACGGGTGAGCGGCACAATTTCCGTTGCAATACCGACCGGCTTATCCCAGCCCTGATCATCACCAAAGGCCGCGATCATTGTCTTGGTATAATGGATGATAGATACATCCTCAGCCGGTTCCCAGTACGGGGTTGGCTCCATGACAAAGGTGTATACGCCAGGGCGTTTAATGGCCACCTCGGTTGTCCAGGCAGCATGATCCATGACCTTGGATTCTTTGAGGCCGGGCAGCAGGTCGGTTTTCTTGTCCCCTGCCATCATAAAGAATGCCTTGGGTGTCACCAGATCCATGCCGATCATCTCAAAAGGATGGGAAAAGGAAAGGTCTAATTGCACGGTTTTTTTCTTTGGCTCCAGAATATTCTCCGAAGGGATAACCATCCCGAAATGGGCTAAGGCCTCTCCTGTCATGCAGGTGAGAAACAGTGCGGTTGCTACGGCAGCTTTGAACTTCATCGTTGTTACTCCTTTTTTGTGTTTTTGTGTAAATAGTATACAATCACAGGTGGTTCACTTGAATCACCTGACTCCGACGTTTAAAAAGTTGAAGAGATTAAATAAGTTGTTCGTTTAAGTTGTACATATTGTGACAACAGGAGAGCAGAGGTCTTAGGTCTTATAGCTCCCTGTTGAAGTCTTTTTCTTTGCCTGAAACCAGGCCAAGAGGCCAGCCAGCCCGATGATGCAGCCTATTCCACCAAGTATGTCCTGTAAGCGAACTTTTTTTTCTTGTCTTTCAGCCAGGTCTTTTTTTATGGGAATGAGTTCCCGCTTCAGCTCCTGTCGTACGATTTCACGAACAGCCGCTGTATCCACTGTATTCATAAGCGCTGTTGAGGGATCTGCTGTGGTAGACTCTGGCCCAAGATACTCACTTGCCTCCAGAAGCCACTCACCACGATGTCCATCCCCAGAATCTGCTGAAACCAAAAGGTCAAGTTGTTGCTGAACAACCTGTTGTGGTAGGGTGAACTGGAATTCTCCCAGCGCATTGGTTTGGGTTGTCAGGACCAGGCTATGCGATTCTGCGTTCTGGACCTGGACAGTTATATTTTTGGCCTTGCGTCCTCCGTTAAAAAATGTCTCTCCGTATATTTGTCTGTCACTGCCCCAGGCGAAAACGTTCAGCTTATGTGCGTGTGCAGGTGGGGAAACCAGGAACAGCAGGGGCAATACAGCGACAAGTAGTACTGTTTTTTGTGGTGGCAAGATATGTGAGCTGTTCATGCATACTCAGGATATAGAATTTCCGGTTGAACTTTGGCAAGAAAGCCAACAGTGAACATGGTAATACATCCTTCAATAATCATAATTGGTATGTTTGCAGCAATAATGAGTTGAGCAGCAGCAGTGAATCCGGTATCAGTCAGGGCAAGAGCGCAAGAGGTTATGAATGACGCAAGAAGAATAGCCAAAAAACCGGCAATAAAAGCAGCAGCAGGCCTGGTTTTAGGGTTTTCTATCCAAGGACGGGTCAGGTAGTGGCAACAGAGTGCTGGCAGAGCCATTATTGCAGTATTCACTCCAAGAACGGCAATTCCGCCAAATTGAAAAAAAAGGGTCTGAAGAAAGAGTGCCACAAGGATAGCTGGAAATGCGGCCCAGCCGAGCATGACGCCAAGAAGTCCTATCAGCATTAAATGTACAGATCCAGGTCCAAGCGGGACATGGACAAGCCCTGCAACAAAAAAGGCGGAAGAGAGGAGGGCTACCGGCATTATCTGTTCCGGATCAATTTTTTTCAAGCCGATATAGGTGCCCAGTGTGGTTACGAGTCCGCCACTTATTAAAATTGGTACTGAAAGAATTCCTTCTGAAATGTGCATGATGAGTCCTCAGTAATATTTTTTTATTTTTTGTAACACTGAAAGCTTTGTTTACTATAAAGTAGTTTCTTTGTCAAGCTGTGGGGAAAAAATGTAATTGATGCTGCGTTTTCGCGGCCCAGCAGAGAGAAAGGATGAAGAAGAGTGGAGAAAAGGTAAGGGGATGTATTTTATTGAGTTTGGTATGTGTCAGAACATACTCCTTTTGCTCTGTTTTTTGTAAAATATAACTTCTTTTCTTCTCCGGGAAAGAAATGTTGACAGAGAAAAATATTGGACAGGGCGAGTCGTGTAAAAAAAATATTGACAGTAAAAATATTAAGGGTATCTTTGCCCAAGTCAGTACATGTTCTATTGTACATAATTAACCGTGATGGTACTTTTATAAAAGGGCTTGTGGATCAAGCCGCTACTAAGGAGAAAGACTATGTTTGAAGTAGTTGTTGACAAAGACAAATGTACAGCTTGCGAAGAGTGTATCAGTTCCTGTCCAGCAGAAGTATTTGAGATGGTCGATGGTAAATCAGATCCGGTCAACGAAGATGAGTGTCTGGGCTGTGAGACCTGCGTTGAGGTTTGCGAGGCAGGTGCTATCACTGTGACCGAGAGTTAATTGGAACTGTGTACCTGTGTACAATGGGCAACGGTGATAGCGCCGTTGCCTTTTGTTGTTCATTTCCAGCCTTTTTTCTTTTTCCTGTAGTAACTGATCGTACTGAAACCCGGTAATGTTCCTGGTTCACGGAGGATGAGACTCTGTGGATTTCTGAGGGCCTTTCGTTGTCCTGATACAAATAAAAAAAGGGCCTAGGGAAGTCATTCCCCAGACCCTTGTACTCGTGCGGTGGCACGAGTTACGAATCCGCTAAATTAGTACTGAAAACGAATTCCTACACCAAAACGTCCGTATTGAGAAATATCACTCAACTCATCAACAGCATTACGTGCCTCTAAAAAGATTGAGGCATTGAACGCGTCAGGATCGCCATAGACCCGTGCTCCAATGTTGGCCAGGATATCCAGGTCAGTATCTTCAGAGTCAATGTCATCGTCTCCAGCACTGATCCAGCCTCCAAGTCCAAGACCGATAAACCCATCAAAAGCATCAGACCAGTTGTACTGAGCAATAGCATCTATCAGAAGGGCATCGTCACCGTCAGAACCGTCCAGTTTGTGAGCAGCACCGACCATGAGCAGGTACGAGATATTTTCATACGCTGTTCCTGCATAGGGACTGTATTCAACACCTAAGCGGGCAAAGAGAAAATCTGCCGGATCGGAAAGACGCAGGTAACCGAGGTCGCCGATAAAACGTAGGGGCTCCATTGCTCCACTGGCATAACAGTTTAACTCCTGACATTCAGCAGGGCAGCCTTCGGCATAAGGATCATCTTCGCATTCAGGCGGGCAGTCGTCACAGGTGATTTCAACAGGTGTTTCCTGTTTGACAGAATCATCGGACAGACATTCTTCTGGCACATCCTGGCACTCTGTGGGGCAGTTTTCCTGATCTGGAGAACCGTCTTTACAGGAGACCGGACAGTCTGTGGGGAATTTATCACAGATGTTGCAGCCCAACTCGTCACAGACTGGTGGGCAATCCTGTCCCTCTGGATTTTCAATGCACTCGACAGAGCAGTCATCACAGCTGTAGCACTTGATATCCCGACAGATATCTGGACAGCCTTCACCATAGGGGTTGATTTTGCAATCATCTGTACAATCTTCGCAGGATTGGCATGTAACATCCCGACAGATATCCGGGCAATCTGGCAGATAGGGATTTTGTTTACACATCTCTGAGCAGTCATCACAGGTCGCTTGACATTCCGGATCCTTACAGACAGGCGGACATCCCTTGCTATAGGGATTTTCTAAGCATTCATCTGAGCAGTCGTCGCAGGTGAGGGCTCTGCCTCCAGCAAAGGCGACACCCGCCGACAGCAGGACTACAACAGCAGCCTGTGCCAATACTTTCAGTTTCATGGTTCTCACTCTCCTTGTTCTGTGAAATTAATTTCGTTGCCCGTAGGTTCGGACGCACTGCATTCTACCTGAAGAAAAAAGGTAAAATTTTTTTACTTATAATATATATAAGCTCTGTGGTGATCTCGCAACAGAAAAAAGTCAACAAGCAGCTGTAACGCCGTTTTTCAGGTGAAGAAAGAATACGTTGTAAAAAAAAAACAATTAGCTGTTGCACAGAACTTGAAAAGAACTACAGTACAGATTTGTTTCATTGAAGAATGATACCCCTTTATTGATATCCCTTTTTTTGGGGTGGGACAAAAGATGCAGTATATTTTTGAGGAGAAAACATGAAGAAATTACCTGGGATAACGTTATTGATTTGGGGAGGTTTTCTGCTCGGCCTTTGGTTGTACCCTGAAATGTTTCAACAGGATGCAATCCAATTTGTTCTAATCGTGCTTTTTTCAGTTTTTTTACCAGTCAGTTTTTGGCAGGTTGCCAGGCAAGAGAAGAAAAAATATTTTTCCTTGATTTTTTTGGGGATATTGATCGTGAATATTTTTCTTTTGGGGATGATTATTCGTGGCAACCTTATCATGCAGCAGCAGATCTCTGTTGAACTGAACAGGGGTATAGAACAGAAGCTGGCAGAATATCTGGTCACCGCAGCCACGGGCAAGCAACGGAGGATTGCAGCCCGACTCATTTATCAGCAGCATGGTGTCGTCCTGGCCTTTAAAAATGAGTCAGGCTCCTACGCCTTATACGTACCAAGCAAGGTGGATAAGAAAAAGTTCCAGGAGAATTTTTTCGCACGTAACGATCTTAAACTCAAGAGAGGGCAATTTACAGCTTCCCTGTTCACTGCTCTTGTCTTCTTTATGATCCATGTGGGCCTTTTTATCACGTTGCTGGTTTTTCTGGTGCTTTACGATAGAGGAGAAAAACACAACGACAAAGGGATACAGGCATAGGTTTGCTCCTAGACCCCATATCTTTTGAGTTTATTGAGCAGGGTTTTGCGGGTGATCTGTAAACGACGGGCTGCTTCACTGCGATTTCCATTGGTTTCCTCAAGAGTTTTCAGGATCATGATGCGTTCCGCTTCTTTCAGGGTGGATGGTTGTTCTTCTTCCTTTTTGGGATTCATGCCAGCCCAGTTTTGGACTGCCATAGGCAGGCCATCAATATCAAGATAATCTCCTCGCATCAGGATGACGCCTCGTTCTATGGCATTTTCCAGCTCCCGGACATTACCCGGCCAGGGGTAACGGTTAAGAATATCCATGCATTCCGGGGTAATGCCCTGTACCTCACGTTTGTTTCTTTTGGCAAAATTGCGCAGGAAAAAATCAGCGAGCAAGGGAATGTCACCATCACGATCACAGAGGGAAGGCATGTCCAGAGCAACAACATTGAGCCGGTAATACAGGTCTTCCCGGAAGTTACCTGCTTTTACTTCTGCTTCCAGATCCCGGTTAGTGGCTGTAATAATGCGCACATCAACAGTAATAACATCCTGGCCGCCCACCCGCTGGAGTTCATGTTCCTGAAGAACGCGGAGGAGTTTTGCCTGCATGGCCGGGGTGGTTTCCCCTATTTCATCCAGAAACAGAGTGCCTTCCTGGGCCTGGACAAAGCAGCCTTCGCGGCGACGGTCTGCGCCTGTAAAAGCACCTTTTTCATGACCAAAGAGTTCTGATTCCAGCAGGGTTTCAGAAAGGGCTGCGCAGTTTACCTTGATAAAAGGGCCTTTGCGTCGTTGGCTTTTGTAGTGCAGGGCTGAAGCAACCAGCTCTTTCCCGGTCCCGGAATCACCACTAATCAGGACAGTAGCCTCTGTGGGAGCAACCTGGATAATCATCTCCCAGAGGGTCTGCATAGGAGCTGATGTTCCAATGATCCTGCCATCCTCGCCAAAGGGTTTTTCTGACAGCTCGGTTTTATCTGGTTGTTGGCGATGCCCCATAGCAACTTCCAGGGTTTGGCGGAGTCGCGCAAAATCTATGGGTTTGGTCAGGTAATCATGGGCACCCAGCTTAATGGCCTCAACAGCAGAGTCTATTGAGGAGTAGGCAGTCATCATCACTACAGGAATTGATGGGTTAATGGCGTGGATTTGACGCAGAGCCTCAAGACCATCCAGAGGCTCCATACAGACATCCATAAGAATGACATCAAAAGGACCTTGCCGTACCGCTTCAACTGCTGTTTCACCGTCATCAGCTTCCTGACACGACCACCCCCAATCCTTCAACATGGAGTAGAGCATGTACCTGTGGACTTGCTCATCGTCTACTATTAAGATTTTGACCTTCTTTTTATTCATGGA
This sequence comes from Candidatus Electrothrix sp., assembly GCF_052785085.1. NCBI lineage: Bacteria > Pseudomonadati > Thermodesulfobacteriota > Desulfobulbia > Desulfobulbales > Desulfobulbaceae > Candidatus Electrothrix > Candidatus Electrothrix sp. The sequence goes on along the minus strand of NZ_JALAAI010000120.1, from coordinate 4,420 downwards.
TTCAGTAAGCTGTTACAAGCCTTCTTGTTAAAGACTGATTTATTTCCGGTCCAATGACAAGCACGGTATGTGTTCGCACAAAAGAAAAATATAAAATATGATGATGTGTTATTGGCTATAAAAAATGGGTTTACCTTATAAGTTATAGTAGAAAATAAGGTGCTGTCCATAAAAAAAGGAATTTTACAAAACAATATTCTGAGAGTTCCTGAAAGGAGGTTTACGCTGAATAATCTCTTTCATTAAGCATGGAGCGAGATACTTTCCCAGTTTTTTTGCTGGGCAAGAGCAGCCAATTTCTCATCCGGATCAACAGCAACAGGTCTGTCTACCTTTTCCAGGAGAGGGAGATCATTGATGGAATCGCTATAAAAACAGCTGTCCTGTAATGACATATTATTTGCAGCCAGCCAGTTTTTCAGGCGCTGAACCTTACCCTCATGAAAACAGGGGATCCCTTCAATTTTTGTTGTGTATCGATTATTGAGGATCTGCGGTTCTGTAGCCAGTAGATGCTCTATACCAAAGGCCTGAACAATCGGTTTGGTGATAAAGCTGTTGGTCGCGGTGATGACCATGACAAGATCCCCCTGTTCCTTATGTTGGTCAACCAGAGCCTGGGCTGGCTTGTCAATCATAGGACGAATTACCTGTTCCATGAATTCTGCATGGAGCTGAGCAAGTTCTTTCATACTGCGTTCTGCCAGGGGTTGGAAACTGAACGCGGCAAATTCGTAAATATCCAGCGTGCCCTGTTTGTATTGTTCGTAAAAACGGTTGTTTTCCGCCTCATAATAGGCCTCATCAACCAAGCCTTTTGTAATAAGAAAGCGGCCCCATTCATAATCGCTGTCACCGGCGAGCAGGGTATTATCAAGATCGAAAAGAGCAAGTGCCATAAGGGGGATGTCAAAAGTTAGTTATTGAAAAGGTGTATTAACGGGTATGCCTGTGATCGCACAGCATACCGTACCGGAATCATACTGAGGTATGTGTCAGGATGCCTCTGGGGGAGCCAATTCTCCTTTGAGGGAATGTTGACCTGCACGGGTAATCGTGACCCAAGCAAGGTCCCCAGGTCGCAGGTTTGTTGGCGTAGAAAAATGAACAATATGGTTGCTGCCTGTGCGGCCCTGGGTTCCGGTGGAGGTATTGGATTCAATCATAACCTCAATCTTTTTGTCAAGGAATTCCTGATTGCGTTCCAGGCTGATTGCATCCTGGCGACTTTGAAAGTGCTGGAGTCGTTCTCCTTTAACCTGCTCTTCAACTTTATCCGTAAACTCTGCGGAGCGGGTATGCGGGCGGTCTGAATATTTAAAGGAAAAAGAACCGTGGAAGCGAACTCTTTCCAGCAGGTCCATCGTCAGGGCAAAATCATCTTCTGTTTCTCCAGGAAAACCGACTATGACATCCGTGCAAATGGCGATACCCGGGCAATAGGAACGCAGTTCCTCGACCTTTTCCAGATACAGTTCTCTGGTGTACTTGCGATGCATCCTTTTCAGCACGGCATTGGACCCGGCCTGCACCGGCAAATGAAAATGGGGGCAGAGATTGGGAAGATCCCGAAAGCATTGCATCAGTTCTGTGGAAAGATCCTGCGGATTCGAGGTGGTGAAGCGGAGCCGCTGCACACCGGGCACTGCGGCAACCATTTTAAGGAGGTCAGCAAAACCGGTTGGATTCTCCGCAACCGGATTGGTACAGCCATAGGAATTGACATTCTGCCCCAACAGGGTGATCTCCTTAACCCCACGGTTTACTTGAAGCTGAACTTCCTCCCGGATATCTGCAACGGGCCTGCTGATTTCCCGACCCCGGGTTGTTGGCACCACACAATAACTGCAATAATTATTGCAGCCCTGCATGATAGTAACGAATTTACGAAAGTCTGCGGGTTGATTCGGGGCATCATCTTTAAGTAATCTCTGGAAGGGAGGAATGGAGAACTCCTTATCAAGATTACAGGATATTTCCCTGGCCGTTTCTTTCCGCTCAAGCCGTCCAAGCATTTCCGGCAGTTGATAGAGCTGCTGGGTTCCTACCACGATATCCACATGGGGCATCCTGCGGAAAATCTGTTTACCTTCTTGCTGGGCAACACAGCCTGCCACGGCAATACGAAGTTCTGGCTGCCCCTGTTTCTGCTTGCGGAGCGAACCAAGCAGGCTGAAAACCTTTTGTTCTGCCTTGGCGCGAATGGAGCAGGTGTTGAGAATCACCAGGTCGGCATCTGTCTGGTCCGCCACCGGGATATAACCGGACTGCGCCAACAGCTGCTCCATGATCTCGGAGTCCCGCTCATTCATCTGACAGCCAAAGGTCTTTATATAAACGTGTTTACTCATTTCTTTATATGAAAATGCTCAGGGTGTTACCCTGAGCTGGTTGGATACAGCCCCTTCAGGGCTACTTTTTTTATTTCACTCTTATCGCCGGAGTGGATGTGTTGGGAATTAATGCTCTGAGTACCGAGTATACTGTTATGTTGTGGATTATTCCATGTCTTCACCGAGATAGGCCCTGATGACCTCTGGATTATTGCGAACTTGATTCGGTGTGCCTTCTGCGATCTTTTTGCCGTAATCCATAACAAAGATATGGTCGGACAGACTCATGACCAGCTTCATATCGTGCTCAATCAGGAGGATGGAAATGCCGTTATCACGGATCTCAGTGATCAGTTCATCCAGTTCCACGGTTTCCTGGGGATTCATGCCTGCTGCCGGTTCATCAAGGAGCAGCAAGGCCGGATCGGTTGCCAAGGCCCTGGCTATCTCCAGCCTGCGTTGAGCACCGTAGGGGAGATTTTTGGCAAATTCATTGGCCAGTTCAGCCAGACCTGTTTTTTCCAGCAGGGCATAGGAGCGGGCAACCACCTTTTTTTCTTCTTTAACAGTCTTCTTGTCTCGAAAAATTGCTCCCAATACCCTGGCCTTGGTTCGGCAATGACAACCGATCATCACGTTTTCCAGCACGCTCATGTCCGGGAACAGGCGGATATTCTGAAAGGTCCGGGCAAGTCCCTGTTCCGTTACTTTGTTCGGTTTTAAGCCGTTTAACCGTTTACTCTCTTGTCCCGGTGGTCTCAGGAAGAGCTTACCTGATGTTGGCTTGTAGATTCCGGTCAGGCAGTTGAAGAAGGTGGTCTTGCCTGCCCCGTTCGGCCCGATCAGGGCGGCTATCTCCCCTTGGCGGACCCGGATATTGAGTTTGTCCAAGGCCCTGATGCCACCGAACTGCATGGTCAGGTCGCTGACCTCAAGGATGGGCGTACCCTGTTGCTTGGTCATAATCTCTCGAAAAATTAAGAAACGTTGGAGGACGAAATTGCGGCATTGTCTGTCTGCTTTCTATTACGCAAATTCAATGCGTAGCCGCTTGCCGACAGCGTGTGCGGCACGTTCTAATGTTTGAAGCGTTATTGAGGTGTTTTTGGGATCAAGCAAGCGATCTAATGCAGAGCGACTTGTATTCATTTTTTGAGCCATAGCTACTTTTGATAATTTTTGCGCCTTCATTGTCTGGTTAACTTGATAAGCAATAACGCGTTTAATGGCAACAGCCTCTGTTTCAGCCAGCAGGCCCTCTTCCTCCAGAAAATCATCAAAGCTGCTTCCAATGTGTTTATTCATTTTTGTCTCCAAAAGTAGCCATGCGTTGCCGTGCAACCTTTAATTCACTTGTGGGTGTTTTTTGATTTTTTTTAATAAAACCATGAAGCAAAACCATAAGTCCGTCATGAGAAGTGAATAGAATTCTTGCTATTCGACCATCAAGTCGGACACGCACTTCCCATAGCCCCTTTCCCTGTTGCTCGGTCATGATTTCTCAAAAAATTAAGATATGTTGGAGTTTGAAATTGCACCACTGTTTTTTATTTCCATTATGACATCCAGAGGAAAACCAGTAGTTTTAGCTATAATATCAGGGGCAATACCCTCTTTAAGCAAAGCCTTTGCAACAGCGAGCCTACCTTCGTCAAACTGTGTTTTCTGGAGTTCCTCCTGATGATACTCTTCAATCATACGCGCACGTTCAGCCGGTGAAATCCGATCTTTTTGAATATGTTCAAAAAGTTTATGTATTTCCGGTATCTTATAGCTTTTCTCATCAACCTCTTCGTCTAAGGTGTCGTTAATTGCCTGTAGCCATTCCCGATAAGGTTTCGGAGTGTCGTCATTTACATATTTGGGACACAGGTAGATTATTTTATGCGGGATTTCCCGTAAAGGATGCCCGGATAAATCGTGAGGATCAAAATCTGTAATTGCAATGTCAGTTTTATACTAATGGCACGACCTTAAGTGGTTGACCACAGGATTACGCCGTTTGTCTTCTTGGTACTGTCAAACGAGGGTAGGCCTTTGGACGACGCTTCACAGCCCGCGGTTCACTGCGACCTGGTCTATTTCCT
>NZ_JALAAI010000119.1:0-11148 GCF_052785085.1 Candidatus Electrothrix sp. | reverse complement strand
TCCCTTGGTTACCAATGACAAATCGTTTTTTATTACATTAATACCAGAAAAATCTCAAATGTCCATTTTTTTCTGGTGTAAAATTAAAAGATTAACCAGCTAGCAGAAAAAGGCTGTCAGGGGCCTGTAATAAGTGGAAACTTTCCATGATATTGACCGTAATATATTCCACAAAAATCCGCTTATTCAGATATTGAGGCGGTAAAAATATCCGCCCCGGTATCACACACCAAAATCAAACTGCGTAGCCATACGGGTTACAGGGTAGGGTCACAGGTTCAAATCCCCGGCAACAATCATGCAAAACATCATTGCCGGAGATAATCCCACTGATATTCAATCCCTATCCTTCACCTCCCCCATCCTCGTTTTTCTCCTTCTTCCTCCCCGGCTTAAACACCTTCATAAAATCAAGAAGAAACTTCCCTTCCTCGGCAATGTCAGGATAGGCCTCGGAAAAGTCACGGATACGACGGGTGGAGTTATAAAGCCCTTCCATACACCTGTCCGTGCCCCGCAGGCGTTGGTGATAAACCGACTGATGTAATTTACCCAGGGCATGTTCCCCCGGTTCCATGCGTTTGACCTCAGCCAGTCCTTCCGTAAGGTCGGCAAGGACAGAGGCGTCCAGATTCAAGGTTTGCCCGTGTTTCTGGACAAAACGGGCAGCATCATCGGCTACGGCCTGATAGCCGGGCAGGGCCTTGTGCAGCCCCTGGGCCTCGCTGCCGTCCATCGGTTCTACGATTTCCACGTTCAGTACTGCGGCAAGTTGTTCAATCAGAGTTTGTTCAGGCATGGCGTCCTCCTTACGTTAATTTTGAAGAATAATTGCAAGCTATTGCGATATTGCCGATCTGTCAAGAACAAAAAGCATATCATCCCCGTTAGTTTGCAGGCAGAAAGAAGACATGAGAAGGTATATTTATTCTATAAAAAGGTAGAAAAAATATACCTGGAGATCAAAAAAATATATCTTTTTATCATTTCAATAGACCAGGAGATATATTTCTTGTCCTTTTAAAAAGAAAAAATATACCTTCAGAGTAAAAAATGGGGTCAGACCTTACTCAAAATGTTAACCATAATGTTCACCAAAATATATTTCATGGCCAGTTATTTTTTTTGACAACATATCTGAGAATATTGAGTTCTCTTTTATTTGTTGTGTTAGACCAGCAAGACCATTTACAGAATCAGTATGAACAAAAAAACTATCATGGGATTCTATCTTCAGTTTAGTAGGCACATAAATTGACACTTGCTCAAATGACTCAATCCCCCATGATCCAGTATGAATGAGAGAAATTTCTATATGAGTTTTTTTGAGTTCACTTAAATCTGAATCGCAAAAGCCAATCTCAATTGAACCTAAATAGTAGCGATTTTTTTTAGAGCAATATTTATGCATATTCTTGTAACCAATTATAAACCAATTCAGCAAATCCTTTAAAAGGTACCCATCTTTGGGCATTTTATTAAAAAAATTGTGTGATATCATATTAATTGATGATTCCCAGACTTATGTTGATATTCAGGCACGAAACACGGAAAATTGAATAGGGAATGCTCCCGAGAGCATCTAAAAACGCAACATCCGGAACAACCCCCTCAAGCCCCTGCCAGTTTATGAAACGCATGCCGTTCATCCGCATTACCGACCACTGCCACCAAATCACCGCCCTGAAAGGTATAATCCACTTTAGGATTGGAATAAAATTCTTTTCCATGGATAATGCCCACAATGGACACGCCTGTCTTGGTACGAACAGCTGCTTCCCCGATATTTTTATCAGTAAGCGGACTTTCAGGAGCAATAGTCACCCATGAAATTTCCAGCATATTCTTTATATTGCCAAGCTTTGTCAAAAGATCATGCCCCTCCTGGGCCTCGTACATTGGCGAATAGAGGTTTTGCCGTACCTCGTCAGTATATTGCTGAATAACATTCACAGGGACATCCATATGCAAGAGTGCCTGCCGTGCAATCTCCAGGCCCGCTTCCATTTCAGGCAACACAGCCATGTATATGCCACTCTCATATAATGCCCGGGTTTGCTTGATACCATCAGCCCGAACAATGATATGGAGTTCAGGGTTATGTCGACGTGATTGCTTGACAATGGATTGCGAGGTCGTAAAATCAGGAGTGGTAATGAGTAAGAGCCTGGCTGCCTCCACCTTTGCAAGTTCAAAAACCGTTGAGTGGCTTATATCACCATAGATGACTGGATATTGAGCTGTTTTACATTCAATCATTCGTTGGTGGTTCATCTCAATAATAACAAAAGGGATACTGAGTTCCATCATGACCTGAGCAATGTGTTGTCCTACCCGTCCGCCTCCGGCAATAATGATATGGTTTTTAAAGCCGGAATCAGGGATGTTTTCTGTTTGTAAGGGTTCATATTGAAACCGGCTTTTTTTGAGTTTGTAGACAGGGGCTGCCAGGGCCGAAATAAAAGGGGTCAGAACCATACTCAAGACGGACACGGCAAGAATAAGAGAATACATTCCCTGGTCAATGGACTTGGTTTCAAGGCCTAAGCGTGCCAGCACAAAGGAAAATTCACCCACTTGGAACAGCCCCAATCCAACGGCAATGGGAACAATATTGCCATATCGAAATACTATCGCCAGCACAGAGAAAATGACCCCTTTGAAAACCGCAATGGCTATGCACAGGGAAAGGATAATAACCCAGTTTTCAAACAAATATACCGGGTCAAGCAGCATGCCCACCGATGTAAAAAACAAAAGGCCAAAAATATCCCTGAGAGGAATAATGTCACTCAGGGCCTGGTGCCCATAATCAGACTCACTCAACACCATGCCGGCAACAAAGGCCCCAAAAGCAAAAGACAGGCCAAAGAGGTAGGTGGCATAGCCTATACCAAGTCCTATGGCAGTGATAGATAAGATAAAAAGCTCTCGTGAATTCCACTGCGCTACATGCTCCATGAGCCAGGGCAAGAGTTTTCTGCCAAAATAAAACATCAAGACCAGGAAGATAACAGACTTAACAATGGCAATAGCCAGAAGAGGCAAACCTGCTTCGGGATTGCTGAGTTGCGGAAGAATAATCATCATCGGGATAATAGCCAAATCCTGAATAATGAGCATCCCGATCATGACCCGGCTGGAAAGAGTCCCTAAAAGCCCCCGGCTCATCAGGGTTTTTAAGGTCACCATGGTGCTGGAAAGCGAGATCAAGGCACCGAACCATATTGCATGGGCTAAAGAGAATCCTAAATACCTGCCTAGTAAAAAGCCAAAGCCAATAGTGAGCAGGATTTGGATTGGTGTTCCTATCAGGGCTATATTCCGGACCGGCCTTAATTCGCTGAGAGAAAACTCCAAGCCCAGGGCAAAGAGAAGAAGGGCCACGCCGATCTCTGCCAGCAGTTCAATCTCATGAATATCTCCTACCGTAACCCCGCCGGTATATGGACCTACAACAATCCCGGCAACAATATAGCCCAAAATCAACGGTTGCTTGACCCGTTGCGCAATCAATGCGCCGATCAGGGCGGCAACAACAATGATAACAATATCTGCGGCTACACCCATTTTGTGCTCCTTTTTTCTGAAATTCGTTGTTGTATCATCAATGTTTTTGGTATTTTTTGCTTTTGTGCATTTTAGTTGTACCCATGAACAGCGTTCACTTGTAGCGATAAATTCAACTGATAGTCAAGAAGAAAACCGAACAATCTGCTCTGTTTTTGTTATTTTTTACGAACTTCCTTGAAGGATAATATAAAATTCGATACGTTATCTTGTAGAGTGTAGGATAAAAGAACGTTTTTTCAAAAAGCCTTACTTAAAGGCTCAGGGACATGGTGAGAATGAAGATATCAGGAAGAAGTATGAGGTTGGGTCGCCTGTTGTTAACAGGGTTGGTTATGCTCTTGTTTACTGTTGAATCAGTTGGTGCAGCCTGTTCACCGCCTTTTAACAAGCTTATTCAAAACGGCGGATACGGTGTTGCTGACACCAAAGGTAAGCTTATTTCCTCCTGTAATGCTGATATACCCTATGTGCCAGCCAGCGTGATTAAGGTAGCCACTGCCCTTGCAGCCTTTGAAATCCTTGGCCCGGAGTATCGTTTCACCACCTCCTTTTATCAGGATACAAAAAAGAATCTTTATATCAAGGGTACCGGCGATCCCATGTTGGTGTCCGATGAAATCCGTTCGATTTTTAAGGCCTTGCAGGAAAAAGGAGTAACGGAAATCAATGGCATTTATATTGATCCCTCGGCCTTTGCCCTGGAGCATCGGGTGCCAGGTCGGGAAGATAGTAGAAATCCCTATGATGCGCCAGTGGCTGCGGTTTCAGTGAATTTTAACAGCGTTGCTGTTCGTGTCACCAAAAAGAAAGCTATTCTTTCCGGCGAAAAGGAGACCCCATTGCTCCCTATTATGGAGGAGGTGGCCAAAGGCAAGGGCTATCCTGCCGGCTGGCAGAGAATTAATATTTGCGAGGGTGGTTGCCAGGAAGAAAGACAGACAGCTCGCTATGCAGCGGAGTTGTTTCGTGCCTTACAAAAGGAAGCTGAAATAGCAGGCAAAGGGGAAACAGGTGTCAGGCTTGTTCCCAAGAATGCCACGCTTATTTACACCCATAAAAATAGTAAGAATCTGACAGAACTGACGAGTTCTTTTTTAAAGTATTCCTCAAATTTTATTTCAAACCTGGTTTTTCTGACCTGCGGGGCCAGGAAGTACGGATACCCTGCAACCTGGGCCAAGGCAGAACGGGCTGTTAATGAAGTACTGGTAAAAAAACTCGGCAAAAAAACAGCTGCAGCTTTTATCATAAAGGAAGGAGCTGGACTGTTTCGCAGGAACCGGGTGACTGTGCGGGCCACGCTGGAGTTGCTCAGGGTCTTCAGGCCGCATGCGGGCCTTCTTCGCAAGTACTTGGGGCTGCGAGGTAAGTCCGGGAGTATGAAGGGAATCTATAATTATGCTGGCTATCTTCAGGACGGGAAACCCTATGTTATCCTTTTGAACCAGACTCGTAATCAGCGCAGGGCTGTGCTGGCTCGTCTGAAAAAGGGGCTGTATCCGGGGAGCGGGAAATACGTAATAAAGAAGGGTGCTGGTAAGATAAAAAAAGGAAAATAAAACCTCTGTCCCTGCCCTTTACAAAGAAACAACACGAAAGAGGCAAGGACAGAGGTCGTTGGAGAGATGCTTGGGTGCGATATCAGCCTCCGCATCCTCCGGTGCTGCAGGAACCAGCACTGCAACCACCACTGCCACCTACAGGTTTATCAGAGGTGATGGAAAAACCTGAACGGTATCCAGCTTCCAGAAAGTCCACTTTAATGGCACCACAGGTATCAAGCAGTCCTTGCTCTACCAGGAATTGCACGCCATTTTCTTCAAAAGTTTTATCGTTGTCTTTTGGCTCATCCAGAGCCAATCCCAGTGAGGGCCCAGCTCAGCCACCCTGCATCAAAGAAATGCGGATCGCGGATTCAATATTATTGTCGGCGAGATAGGTTTTGAGATTCTCGACCGCCGAATTTGTTACTTCCAGCATAATAACCTCCAGGTCGTTAAAAAAATGAATTTAATATCTCAACCAGATATTAAATTAAGCTCTAGCTTTTTTTATTTTTTTTGTATATTCCACAGTCTTTTTTTGTGTACAAAGCGTGGAAACTACCTCGAAAAAAACAGGAAAAATACGAGTGCTCAACATACTTATTATGGTAAGGCAGTTTGATTGATAAGTCAATGCCTGAAAAAATATATAATGGTACTTACTATCATCTAGCGATTGATGCAGAAAGGCCGGAAGTTGCATGGCAAAGAGAATTAATCAACAGTAAAAAGGGGAAAGAAGTTGCAAAATGCCTCGTCTTTTCTTAGGATTATTGCATTATTAACTTTTTTATACTGTGTTGATAACTCAAGATAAGAAGATGTATGTACAAGGTGAATACAATGAATAAAATAGTAATTTCCACAGGCGGGGGAGATGCACCTGGCCTGAACGCGGTAATATTTGCAGTCGTGAAGTCCGCAACAAAACTTGGCTGGGATGTCTATGGGAGTCGGCATGGCTATAGGGGATTTCTGGACAGAGACGAAATGGTGCGCCTGACACCTGCTGATGTTGAGGGAATAACCCCTATTGGCGGTACTATTCTGGGCACAACCAATAAAGGGAATCCTTTTTCCATGCCAGTGAAAAACTTTGCCGGTGAGGAGAAGCTGGTTAATGTCTCGGATAAGGTCATGGAAGGGTTTAGACGGATGGGCTTTGGCTGCCATATTGCCGTGGGTGGTGATGGCAGCCTGGAAATCGCCCATCGTTTCGCAGAGCTGGGCATGCCAGTCATTGGGGTTCCCAAGACTATTGATAATGACCTGGAGGCCACAGACCGTACCTTTGGCTTTGACACTGCAGTTTCCACAGCCACAGAGGCCCTGGATAAACTCCATTCCACAGCCAAATCCCATGATCGGGTGATGGTGGTCGAAGTCATGGGCAGGGATTCCGGTTGGATAGCCCTGTATTCCGGGATCTCGGGCGGGGCCGATGTGATTCTGCTCCCGGAACTCCCCTTTGATATGGACGCAGTTTGCGCCAAGATCACTGAAAACGAGCTCAACGGTAAACATTATGCTATTGTCGTGGTTGCAGAAGGAGCCAAGGAAGAAGGCGGTGAGGTAAGAAATCGGGGCAAAGGGGAAACCGGTCGGGAAGAAGCTCTGTTGGGTGGTATTGGGGAATGGGTGGCAGAGGAGATCAGGCAGCGGATAGGCAAAGATACCCGTTCCCTGGTGCTTGGTCATCTCCAGCGTGGTGGCTCACCAACCACCTTTGATCGTTTATTGGCTCTGCGGTTTGGCTCAGCTGCTGTACGCATGGCTGCAGAAGGTTTATTTGATCGGATGGTGGCCTGGACCCCGCCTAATATGTCGGCTGTCCTGCTGGAAGATGCCATTTGTTGCCGAAAGCAGGTTGACCTGGAAAGTGATAAGGTGCTTACGGCCCGTTCCATAGGTATCTGTCTGGGTGATAAGGAGTAGTCTGTGCTGTCTGATGAATTAAAGCAGGTTTATCGCCGGATGCTGGAGCATTTTGGGCCCCAGCACTGGTGGCCTGGTGACACGCCTTTTGAGATCATGGTGGGCGCGATCCTGACCCAGAACACCAATTGGCAGAATGTAGAAAAGGCCATTGCCAACCTGAAAATGGCTGGTGTGCTTTCTCTTCCTGCAATGGCTGTCTTAGAGAAAGAAAAATTGGCTGAGTATATCCGCCCGGCAGGCTATTATAATATCAAGGCTGGTCGCTTGCAGAATCTGTTCGCCATGATTGCAGAGCAGTGGGACAATGATCTGGAGTATCTGCTCCAACAACCTGTTGCGGTTCTGCGGGAGCAATTGCTTTCAGTCAAAGGGATTGGCCCGGAAACCGCAGACTCCATGGTCCTCTATGCGGCAGAACAACCTGTTTTTGTGGTGGATGCCTATACCCACCGCATCCTGTCCCGTCATGGGCTTATTCCTGAAGATGCTGATTATTTTCAGATTCAGGAAATATTTATGGACAGCCTGGAGGAAGATACTGTCCTGTTTAATGAATATCATGCCTTGTTGGTGCAGGTTGGTAAGAATTTTTGTAAAAAATCAAAGCCTAAATGCGGGGAGTGTCCGCTGGCTGGGGTTGGCGGGGTAGGGGAGTATGTTCCCTGCTGAGCAAGTACAGAGTGAAAACTACCCCTGTTGTACCTCCATAAGATCGGTCTTGGTCGCCAATGGCCCTTGCAAGCGGATAAGCGGAACCGCCCCACCAACGAGCATATCACCATTGCCCATCAGGTTTTCAGCCCCTTTGGTATCAAGAATCACATTACTATTGGTGCTGGTCGTCACCTTGAGGGCGATCTTGAGCTGCAAATTGGCCTTAATTAAAGGCGTGACCACCTTGGCATCCGGGCGCTGGGTGGAGAGAATCACATGAAAACCCGCAGCCCGACCTTTTTGGCAGAGGCGTTGGATACAGAGTTCTGCGTCCTGCTTATAGTCTTTATCCACCATTAAATCGGCATACTCATCTATCACCACCACATGATGATGGATCGCCTTGCTCTGTTGACAATACTCCTCAATATCAAAGACCTTGGCATTGGCAAAGAGCTGATAACGGCGTTCCATTTCAGTGACCAGCTCTTCCAGGGCCTCCAGGGCTGGTTCGATATCATAAATAATCTGTCCATCCAGATGGGGTAATTGGTTAAGATCGGTAAAGCTGACCAGTTTGGGGTCAATCAGGGTAAAACGAAGTTGGTCCGGGCTAGCATTGCGGGCCATGCCCAAGATAGCAGCGCGGAGAAAGATGGATTTGCCGCTGCCTGCTGTGCCAGCCACAAGGATTGAGGTCATGGTGGCTTTACTCAAGTTGGCCCAGAAAATAGTACCGTCAACAGCCATGCCCACGGGAAAGGCCGCAACTTCATTGGGCTTATTGCCCTGGCCCCGCTCCCATACCTCGCTCAAGGTTAAAGGAGCACTGATCTTGCGGGGGATATCAATGGTCATATATCCGGCAGCCGTCTGGATCAGAGGGGGCACTTTGGTGGACAGGGCTATCTGTAAATCACTGGCTCGCCGTTCGATTTTAGCAACAGTGGTTCCCTTGACCAGCAGGGGCTTGATTTTCAGGCGGATTAACCTGGGCCCCAACACGTAGCCCTCTGGTTGCACAGGTAAATGTATGGCCTTAAGGGTCTCTGTCAAGAGCTGAAGCAAGTCTTCGGCTTCCTTGGTGTTCTCTTTTTCCTGAGCTTGATTCTGCTCTTTAGGTTTAGATATCGGCTCAGATGCTTGGATGGAGTTCTGAGCAGAAGGAAGAACCGGCTTGGTGGTTGGAGCAGCTGTACGATCCCCCCAATCCTGATCACACTGTTCGACAAAGGAACAGACTGAGCAGAGTTGCGGGTCATTGGGCGGACCCAGGATGTCGCCACTGCCTTGCTGGACAATTTGTTTGGTTTCAGCTGCGATCTGGAGAAGGTGTATCAGGTTGTTGCTCATCCCAGCCAGGGTCTCTGCCGAGTAAGTCGCGACTTTATCCTCCTCTTCCAGATAAAGAACCATGCCACTTGCCATGATGCCGGTGGTAGCCTTGAGCAAGGAGGCGTACAGAGCCACCTGAATGAGATCTTCATCCGTATGGACAGGCTTGAGTCCCTTAAATTCGATAATCACCGCCTCCTTATGTTGTTGATCAATCAGGAGGCTGTCAAACTGTCCGGTCAGCTGGATCATGCTTTTTCCGGCATCAGTAACGGGGATGCGGGCTGAAAGCTTTTGTTCCGGTCGACAGAAAAGATCGGAAAGAGCAGGGGACTTGCTGTGGTCACGGCATTTGCTCAGGAACGCAGCCAGATGACTGTTCCAGAAACTCATTCCCTCCACCAGAGCAATAATTTGGTCTGCCTTGAGAGTAGCAGCCTTTTCCGCCAGGACAGAGTCAAGAATATATTGATTCATGATCGCGAACAGACCATCCTTGATGTCTTGGTCTTGTTGTTGGAGCAGGGTGTGGACTGCCTGATGCATGGCATTGTTTGGTCCTTGGCAGATGCTGTCATGAAAAGGCTTGGCAATCAGATTATGGAAGAGTTTTCCAGGGAAATTACCACTCCCCTGGAGACCCACTTTCCAGGCATGGCCCCGTCCTTGGAGTTGGTAGGCCAGTAAGCGGGGGCAACGATGGCAGAGATGGACTTCAGTACAGTTCAGTTTGACGAGCGGTTGATTCATTTTAATTTGATGATGGTATGGTCCATGGCGCGAATCAGGGTGAACTGTTCGTGGTGATCTTCCAATAAGAGGAGGAGGTTGTCAGTGCTGATGGGGTGTTTTTCAGAGAGTTTGTCAACCAGGAGGTCGGCCTTGAGCATGCGTACCGGTACTTGCTTCAGGACTTGGCCTGCCATCCAGACAATGTCCTTTGCTGGCGATTCTACGGGCGGTTTGTCAGTATTTTCGTCAGGTGCGGGTATTGCTTTGAGGTAATCATCCAGCTGGGCAAAGGCCGGGTAGTCGTTGCCGTTGAGCCGATCCCTGATAAAGGCGTTAAATTGGTCTATTGTTATGCTGGTACCGTCATTGAGGCATACATCACCGGCCCTTATATCGAATTTGAGAAGGGCGAGGGCATACCAATGGGCCGCCGCTTCCTTATCAAGGGAGATCCTAAAACCTCCAGCATCCTCTAATGCTTGTAATTGCTGATTGGTTGAGGGCCACTTGGGTAGTTCGGGAAAAGGACAACGCATATCCCGGATGAACAATGCACGATTTGTCCCATGTTTTTTCATGAATGCAATACCATTACGTAAACTGGCACCTACGGCCTTATGATGCAGTGCGACATCAATAAGAAAGGCAGCCTCCTGGCAAGGAGAATCATCTGCTGTACGTAACCGGCCTGTCAGGTCAATATACTTGATCTTTTCAGAGGATTCTTCAAGTTGTTCAAGAGAGTAACCTGCATTATCAGGACGATTGCTCAGGTAGATTTGCAAGGCTAAGGTCAGACGTCCTTCATCAGGCTCGAATTGGTCAAAATTGGCTAGAATTTTTGAAATTTTATTGGTGAAGGTTGAAGCTAGGATTTCATCAGGCGGTATATCAGGGGGAGGATTCTCAATGATGAGGGAATAGAGCATGTTATTGGCTCGATTAATCACCTGCCGGGGCCACTTGACTCGTTGATCAATAACTCTGGCAAATTCCTTTGCATCCAGAGAAAAGGGATAAAGTGGGTCAGGACGCTGGATGCCGGAGAGAGCCATGTCCAGCCGGGACGCAATAATAGCCTGGGCTTGATCCTGCGTACATCCTTTGAGCCAAAACATATTGCCTTCAAGCCGGGTGATAACAGGATTGTCAAGGCTCACCTTGAAATTGTCTGCCCATTCATCCCCGCGAAAAAAGGCTATAGGCATCATGGTTCGGGTTCGATCACTAAAAAACCACAGTAACGTAACCGTTCAGACCCCTCTCATTTTTTTTACGCAGCAAGAGGCAGAGGAGGCACATCCAGCCCCTGGCGCCGAGCCGTGATAACCTCAGCGAGATATTTCCACGGACAGGCGTTGCGCTTCCTACA
>NZ_JALAAI010000118.1:0-11196 GCF_052785085.1 Candidatus Electrothrix sp. | reverse complement strand
TTTGTTGAAGGACTCAATAACAGCATAAGAAACATTATTCGGACTGCGTTTGGATATAGAAATTTTGAAAATTTCAGGCTCAGAGTATTTGCGGAACATGGCGTTCCCCACTAATCTGCGATGAGCCAATATTTTCTGCGAACAGGCGATATTGATTGGGGGCAAATAGACGACTCCGTATCGCAAGCGATTATAACCCATGAGGAACTTGAAGAGTATGTAGTTGCCTTTCCTTGTGATCTTACAGATAGGTCAGGAAAGAAAGGGAGGGGCAAAACCGGCTGGGAGCATTGGGACGTCCATGTTGCAAAATGGAAGAAAGAAGCTGCCGAACACGGCAATGCAACCCTTGGATTTACTGTCTGGACTCAGAGTGAGCTGCTCACTCGCCTGTCAAAATCGGAATCTGAAGGCTTGCGCCAGTATTGGTTTGGTGAAGTCGAGTTTTCACAACGATGGTTTAGAGAGCATGTTCAAGAAGGTATTACCTCACTTGATGAGAGATTTCACCCGGAAGATCATGTCGATGTTCGTATCCAGAAGCTTTTTTCAGTCATTGCCCGCCATCCCTCATATGTTGAGGAACTGAAGAGCAAACTCGCCTCTATTGCTGAAAATTCACTCTCGGCCAGCCGGTTTTCAGGGCTGACCGAGCAGCCTGATCCGCGCCTTTCTGATGAATTATTCAAGGCGCACCAGCAGTTGCTTACCGTGCAGGAAGAGTTTGATCTGCCTCCGCATCAGGATTGGAATATTGAGCAATGGGTACGTTTTGCCGATGAATTCCTCTCGTTGTTGAATACCTTGCTTGATTGGTGTTGGGAGTGTGCAAGAAAATTAGAACAGGACAGCCGTGAGAATAACGAAATATATCGCCAACGGAGTGAATTGTATTCACTCAAGGAGTCTGTAAAAGAGTTTCGTTCTCTCTGTGCAAGTGAATTCATGCAGGCAGAACAAGGCCGTTTTGCATTTATCGAAGGACGGGCAGGAACCGGGAAAAGCCATCTGTTCGGCCAAGAGGCATCCAGAGTTGCGGACGAAGGCGGAGCAGTCATTCTCGCGCTTGGTCAACGTATGAACGATGAAGATCCTTGGTCGCAATTTGCAAAACTCTTCCACTTGCCGAATAAAAATGCTGATGTTTTGCTCGGTGCCCTTGATGCTGCTGGCGAGGCAAGCGGGAACAGGGCGTTATTGTTGATAGATGCAATCAACGAGGGACCCGGCAGCAGGTTCTGGCGGAACCATATTTTGAGTTTTGCCGAAATGGTGCAAAAATACAAGAATATTGCCTGTGTTATTTCTTGCCGATCAGAGTATTTCCCCATTGCCATACCGGATTCCCTTGCTCATAAAACCCCAACCTTTTCCATCAGAGGTTTTGAGACCCATGAAGAACAGGTGAATGCGGCCAAGGTTTTTCTGGATCGCCGGGGAATAGCACGGCCAAGTACACCTTGGTTGGCCCCTGAATTCGTCAATCCGTTGTTTCTACGTTCGGTCTGTGTGTCCTTGGAGCGGGATGGCAAATCGGAATTTCCAACAGGACTGCATGGAACACGCCATATTCTCAACTATTATCTGGACAGCGTTGGGAAAAATATCAAAGCGGTAGAAGGCAGTTTGGCTTCCTTGCCTGCTGCTGTGAAAGGTTCTGTCGTTGAACTTGCCCAGACTATGATTTCCCTTCGTGAGGAATATCTCTCAATGAGTGAGGCGGAACAGGTGATCGGCAAGCACTTTCCGCAAACACCTCCTTGTTCTGAAACCAGTTGGCTTTTGGTTTTGTTGAGTAACGGTCTCGTTCGACGTGATCCGAATCCTCAGATAAGCGACGACCCTCTCGTAGAAGCTGAAGACGTGATTCGTTTCAGTTTTCAACGATTCCAAGATTTCCTGATGGGCGATACGCTTGTTGCCGACCATCAGGATGCAAGCATGCTTTTCAGTGATTCAGGGCCGCTGCAATTTATGCTGGATGAGAGGGGGATTTCTTGGCAATGGCGAGGTATGTTCGAGGCATTGTCTTCAATTATCCCGGAGAAATTTGGCTGTGAGCTTGTTGACATTTTACCTGATGATTCGATGAACACACCCTATTCGTGGGGAATTCATGAGGCATTTATTGAGAGTGTCAAGTGGCGGGAGAGAAGCGCATTTACTGATCGTTCCTTAGAACTTCTTAATTGCCAAAGAAATCCAACTGAAGTGCTGCTGGAGGTTGCAGTATCTGCTGATCATCCGTGGAATGCGAAACTGCTGCACCGTAATCTCGCAAAGCGCAAGCTCCCTGAGCGAGATGCCTTCTGGACAGTCTGGCTGAACAAGCAGTCGGTGGAAGATCAGGAGGAGGACTATTCTTCTGTCGGACGGCTGCTTGACTGGTGCCTGTCCGGGCAGGTTCCGCATACAAAACGGGAAAATCAGTTTTTGGCCGCCTTGACGCTGTGTTGGTTTTTCACAGCATCGAATCGGATTATTCGTGATAAGGCGACCAAGGCGTTGACCTCGCTTTTTATTGTGAGAGCGGACATCTTTTCTGATCTTTTGGAGCGTTTCAGGGATGTTGATGATCTATATATTCTTGAACGGCTCTTGGCCGCAGCCTATGGAGCAAGCTGTCGGGATCAAGAGCGGAGACGATTGGAAAGTTACAGCCGCATGGTTTTCAAATATATTTTCGCTGATAATACACCTCCCCTGGGACTTCTTCTGCGGGATTACGCATTGGGTATTATTGAGCTGGCCCAATATCATAATGCCCTCTCAGATGAAGTTGATTTTGATCGTTGCAAACCGCCCTACCAATCAAAACGAGTATGTTTTAATATCACCGAGGAAAAAGTGAAAGCACTGGCTCTCAAGGCAGATGGTGACGAGATTCTTCGCTCGGCGACAAACTGGATGGGAGATTTTGCACGATACGAAATTGAGCCAAGGATGAATCGCTTTCTCTCAGTGCCGTTGAGCAAAGAGGTACCGTTGACTTCGGAGCAACGCCTCCGTGTCTTTGAAAAGGAGGTTGTCGGGAATATAAAGGAAAGGGTTATAGCCTTAGACGAATTACGTACAACTGCCAATCCGTATGCCTATGGACTGTTCAGATATCCTTGGGAGAAGGAAACACAGGAATATGTTGAGCAGAGTGAAATTGATCAATGGCAGGAGGATATTCAAACAGTAGCAGATACTTTTTTGCTTTTACTTTCTGATACGGAGAGAGAACGATTTGAAAATGAAGCAGTACCTTACCTTTATGATCGAACCGAAAAAAGAAAAGAGCCGAAAAAGGTTGATATTGCGGCGGCAATGCGTTGGGTTGCCAACCGTGTCTACTGGACGGGATGGACTGCAAAACGATTTGCTCATGATCGTTCTCAGCATAAGGGAGGGCACGCTTATTCCCGTGACAGGCCGATTGTTGAACGGATAGGAAAAAAATATCAGTGGTTGGCCTTAGATGAGCTGCTGTGCCGTTTAACTGATAATAACTGGCTTGCAGGTGACTATGGCGGCAGTATGCCGAGATGCTATTCTTGCCCTACGGATGTTAGTTTTCATCGAGACATAGACCCGACTCTCATTGAGGAAGAAGAACTACGGAGACAGCTTGACGAAACGTCCCAAGATTGGTCGGATCAACCCAAAATTACGCTGCCAGAGGTTGCTGAAGATGAATTGGCAGCTTGGCCTTTTCTGGATGATCCCACCCGCCAACTGAAAGATATGCCGAAACGTCAGGATAATACAGGGGTAGACTGGATGGTTCTCTATGAATATCAATGTGTAAGTGAGCGATATCCAGAAGAGCAACAGGGAGAACATGGTGCTCGGCAAGAAGAATTCCGGTTCCTTATGTCTGTTGTTATGCGGAAAAATGAGATCAGCGGGATAGTCAACACGTTGAAGGCAAAAAAGGAACTGGATGTTTTTGATTTAGAACCTCCTCATCAGACTGACGAGGCGTTCCTTTATGAAGCCCCTTGGAGAACGACTTGGCCGGATTCCAAATGGAGATTTAATAATTGGGAGTCACCGGAAGGGGTTGGTATGGCCTTCCCAGTATTTCGTTACCATTGGGAGTCACATATGGATGGCTCGCTTCCAAACGGATTCAATACCCATCTCCCGGCTCCGTGGCTTGCAAAGGAGCTGAAACTTACCCCGAGACTCAATCAAACAGGTTGCTGGACAGCTCCGAATGGCGAAACGGTGTTCATGGAAATTGCAGGAGAAAAAAGTGGCAGCCTTTGTTTGTTGCGCAAAGACTTTGCTTCTCAACTGCTTGGTGATGACCTCTGTATTCTTTGGCTTTTGGTTGCCGAAAGAAACGCTTGGCCCGGCGGAAGTAATGACAATGCCGCTTGGAGACGTTCGGAAGGATTATGCTGGCATGATGGAAAGAAATTAAGAACAGCGAGTTGGAAACGTGACAACGGCAATGGTACTTCCGCCCAATATGCCGGGAAGGAGTAAAAAAAGGGCGAAAGATCTTTCGCCCTTCTACTTGGTTTAAGAACGCTTACCCCTCAAGTGCGGCTAATGCCGTCTTAATCCGTCCCATTCCTTCCTGAATAACCTCCATGGAAGTAGCAAAGGAGAACCGGACAAAGTCATCCGAACCAAAGGCAATACCCGGCACAGAGGCGACCTTGGCTTCATCCAGAAAGTAGGCTGACATATCAGCAGAGTCTTTCAGCTCTTTTCCATGAAAAGATTTACCGTAATAGGCAGAAAAATTCGGGAACACATAAAAGGCCCCGCTGGGATTCACGCAGGTAACGCCTTCAATGGATTCCAAGTCGCTGACAAAGAAATCACGGCGGGGCAGGAAGGCTTTCTTCATTACCTCGGGAAAATCCTGTGGTCCGGTCAGGGCAGCCAGGGCCGCATACTGGGACGGTGCAGCAGGGTTGGAGGTGGATTGGCTCTGTATCTTGTTCATGGCCTTGATCAGGTGCAGCGGCCCAGCAGAGTAGCCGATCCGCCAGCCTGTCATGGCAAAGGATTTAGAAACGCCGTTCAGGACAACGGTCTGCTCTCTCAGGGCAGGTTCCACATCCAGGATATGGGGCAGTTTGCCGTCCACATAGGTCACTGTCTCGTAGATATCATCAGTAACAATCAGCCAGCCATGCTTCAGGGCCATCTCTGCCACAGCCTTGAGGGCAGTGGTGGAAAAGACTGAACCAGAGGGGTTTGACGGGCTGTTAAGAAAAATTGCCCGTGTTTTATCGGTGGCCTTTGTCGCCAGAGTTTCCGGGTTCAGGTCAAAGTCCATAGACTCATCCAGAGGAACAATCACCGGAACCCCGCCAGCCAGCTGAACCATAGGCGGATAAGAAACCCAGTACGGAGCCGGAATCAGCACCTCATCACCAGGATTGAGCATGGCCTGAAAGATATTATACAGCCCGTGCTTACCGCCGCAACAGACCTGGATTTCGTCCGGGGTATAGTCCCAGCCGTGATCTTCCTTAAAACGCATGCAGACAGCTTCCCGCAATTCCGGGATACCAGGGACAGCTGTATAGCGAGTATGTCCGTCGTCAATGGCTTTTTTGCCAGCCTCGCAGACATGTTTCGGAGTGTCAAAATCCGGTTCACCAACGCTGAAATTCAGAATATCCTCACCAGCCGCTTTCAGCGCCTTGGCCTTGGCATTGATGGCCAAAGTAGGGGAGGGCGGTACCTGGAGTACGCGTTCAGCGAGAGTGATTATTTCCTGAGACATTTTTTTTTCCTCTTCAAGGGGGGGTATATGAAAGTGGCAGCAATTCTTTAGCATCGCCTGATCAACTTTCATGTTTTATTGTCCCTCCCCACAGGGGAGGGTCGGATGTTTATAAGGGAAAAGCTTCCTGCTGTATCAGGTTCTGGATCTTTTATCAAGGGCAATCGTGCCTGTTTTGCGGAATTCTTGCTTGCATGAAACGTGTTCAGGGGCCTGGAATTCTGTTCTCATCCGCATGCTGGAGCCCTTCCATCAGCAAGCCCATGAATTCTCCTAACCGTTTTTTTGTTCTGTAGGGGGCTGCTAATTCTTCTACGGTATAGGTGAAACTGCCATTTTCCTGGGTTAGCAGGATAAATAAAGCCTCCTTGCCCTGCAATTGACCATAGGTTGCATGGATAATATCGCCTTCTTTATTAAAGAGAACAGAGGCATGACCGTCTGGCAACATCAAATCAAGGGTGCCGGATTTTCTGCCGCTGTTGATCAGCTGAAAAAGGTCCACCAGGCTTATGCAGGCCAGTTCGCCGTTCATGCCGGAGTTGATTTGGCATGAGCGAATGAGATTGGCCTTGGCCCGTGTCATCATTATATTCCAAAAAAAACTGTTGAGATTGGGATAGCTTGAAAGGGCCTGTCTGAAGTTTTTTGAGTTGAGTACGATAAGCTGTACCGGTGAGAGAGAGCATACGGAAGGATAGGCGGGTCTGCCAGTGAGCAGGCTTGTTTCTCCGAAGATCTCCCCTCGCTTTAACCGGGCAAAGATTTCACCGTTTCTGTTCACTACCCCGGCCTGTCCAGCAATGAGAATATACAGATGCGTTCCTGGCATCCCCTCCTCAATCAGCATCTTATTTGCATCGTATCGGCGCAACTGCATCAGAAGTGCGAGATATTGCAACGTGTCGCAGTCAAGTTCATCAAAGAGTTTTACTCTGCGGAGAAAAGAATAAATTTTTTTTCGCACCAGTTCGGTTGCCTGCTTTTCTACTTCTCTGTTTTTTTCTTCAATCAGTTGTCCCTGCACCGTGACAGCGTAACTTTTTTGCGGCTTTTTGCATTCAAAGCGTATGAGTCCGGAGCAGCCTCCGCATGTGAATTTAATGCGCTGTGCTCCTTGGTGTTGGGATATCAGTGGGTTGACAGCTGCGCTCCGTCCAGGGGTCAAGAGGGTCTCGGGAACGGCCAGGACTTTCATGAATTCCTGCATAAGAAGCAGGCATGTCTGTTTGTCTCGCCTGGTGGTCAGCGTGAAATTACGGACAGTGAATTCTTCTCCCACACTATAGAGAGGGCAGGAATATGCTTCTGTTACTATAAAGATAAAATTACAAAATTCTTTCATTTGAGGCACCGATGGAAAATGTCTGCGGCAAGGGAAGCGCGTTCAGTGGAGTTTTGTCGGGCTGTCAGTAGACATTAAATATTCTGATGCAGGATAGGATGAACGCTCTACAACTCATTTAGAAAATTGACATTTTGCATAGATTATGATTATAGCAGATTGTTGTCAAGTAGTTTATTGTCGTGGGGAGATACTTTCCGGGCAGGAGTAGAGTTTTTCAGTCATATGCTTGCTCTTTGATCTTATTTGTATTATTAGTGATTTTTATAATCAACCACTGGAGGATGCTGTGAAAGAACGTATTGAATTTGAACTGGATGGTCAGCCGGTGGAGTCATCGTGAAAGTTTTGTTGATATTGCAGCCGGTAGGGAGTAGTGAGAGCAGATGAGAAAAACAAAAGAGAAGCAGCGACGGAGAAATATAGCTGGGCTTGGTGTTGGGTTGGTGATTGCAGTACTACTGTTGTTATTTTTCGCTGTGCTATGGCAGAATGCGGTGAAAGAACAGCAAGATGCTGTTGAACAAAGGAAGACTGCTCAACAGGAAACTGCTAAAATGCAACAACAGGTCCTTGAGGGAAACTATAATCTTGCCAAGATTCTTGAAGGGAAGGCCTTGGGTGCTCTCAAAAAAGCTGAGGATGATCGAAATAACAAGATGTATCAGCAGGCATTACTTCTTGCCTCAGCAGCTTTGCAACAGAAGCTTGAACCCGGTAAATTGGCCTTGGAGTCACGTTCTATAGACTGGCTCTTTACGACAGAAGTATTTTATAGTGCTTTGGCAGAACAATGGGTTTCTCCGACTGCAAATATCCATCAGGAAAGAGTCAACGATCTGGCCTTTAGCCCTGACGGAAAAAAAATAGTCTCTGCTTCAGGCAACACAATAAGGATATGGGACACGGCAACCGGCAAAGAATTGGCCGTTTTCAACGAAGATGAAAGAAGAATCAACGAGGTTATTTTCAGGCCCGGCGGCAAAATTGTTTCAAGATCGTCATTATGGGATAAAACAACAGTCCGGGTTCGGGATGCTGTAACTGGGGAAGAGTTGGCTGTTTTCAACGAGCGTGAAAAAAGCGTCAATAAGGTGACGTTCAGTCCTGACGGAAAAATCATTTTCATTTCATGGGAGAAGGAAAAAATCCAACTCCGGGATGCCGCAAGTGGTAAGGAATTGACCGTCTTGAAGGTACCTCAAGGAACTGTTACCCGCTTGGCTCTCAGTCCTGACGGCAGAAAAATTGCTTCAGCCGGGTCGGACAGGAGAATACGACTATGGGATACTGCAAGCGGTAAAGAATTGGCAGTCTTTGCAACGAAAATAAAAGATGTCAAAAAATTGGCTGTCAGCCCTGACGGCAGCAAGGTTGCCTTCGCATCAGGAGATAATACTATCCGGGTGTGGAATACAAAAGGTACTCAAGAAGCTATGGTTCTCAAAGGGCATGAATGGGGTATCTCCAGCATCGTTTTCAGCCCTGATGTCAGTAAAGTCGCCTCCTCTTCATGGGATAAAACCATCCGTCTCTGGGACGTAACTACTGGTAAGGAAATTTCCGTTTTGAGAGGTCATACCTATTCACTTGAAAACGTATCTTTCAGCCCTGATGGTCGTCTCTTGGCATCTGCGTCTGCGGATAAAACTGTTCGGGTGTGGGATGTTGAAAGCGGCAGAGAAGTCTCCAGTTTCAAGGGTCATTCAGGTGCTGTCAAAAGTATAGCTTTCAGTCCGGAAGGGCGTTATCTGGCATCTTCTTCCGGTGGAGAACCCTACCATGGTACCAGTACTGACAGTAATGTCGATTGCACCATCTGTCTGTGGGACATTGAGAAAGGCAGGGAGCTGAAGCGAATGGAAGGGCATGATGAAATTATATTAAACATTTCATTTAGCCCTGACGGGCGTTACCTGGCATCTGCTTCCTGGGACAGAACAATCCGGTTGTGGGATATTGAGACCGGCAAAGAAATTTTCATTTTTAAAGATGATACCCCTTTTCTTGATGTCGCCTTCAGCACAGACGGACACTTCCTGGCAGCCGCTTCAGACAACGAAACAGTACGGTTATGGAATATTGATGATATCAACAATCCAAAACTGCTGAAAGAATATAAGGATATGTCGATAAACGTATCGTTCACCCCTGACAGCGGAAAAATGATCTTCAATTCCTGGGACGGCACTGCGCGCTTATGGGACATTGCAAGTGACAGCGAGTATTCTGTTTTCAGTAAAAATATTTCATCAGATTATTTCGGGAGGAGTATTGCTATTCATCCTGATGGAAATATAATTGCATTCGCTTCCAAAGATAGATCAATACGCCTGTGGGAGGCTGACAGCGGCAAGCAGATCACCATCCTCAAGGGTCATACCGGCGATGTAACAGACATATCTTTCAGCCCTGACGGTACATTGTTGGCATCAGCCTCAGCAGACGAGACTGTCCGTCTATGGGGTGTTGAAAACGGCAGGGAAATTTCTGTTTTTAGAGGCCACAGCGAAACCGTCACCAGCGTGGCCTTCAGTCCTGATGGTCGTCATCTATTTTCCGCATCAGATGATTACACAATACGTTCCTGGGAAATTGAAAACATGAGGACTGACTTTTTAAAGAGCCTGCGTTCTTCTTCTCAAGGATATGTTTTTTTAAGCCCGGACAGACGTACTGTTGCTCAATATTCCTCTAAACAACAATTATTGCGGATACTGGATATCAAGAGCGGCAGAGAACTCTTTGCGACAACGTTGGAAAAACGTCTTGTCTCTCCTTTAAGTGCGGCCTTTCGGCCAAATTATCATCAGATTGCGTATGGTTATGAAGATGGCGAAATACATCTGTTAAACATTGATAACGGATATAAACTCTTCTCGTTGAAAGGGCATATGAGTTACGTCGTTTGTCTTACCTTCAGTCCTGATGGTAAAACGTTGACCTCTGCTTCGAATGATAAAACTATACGGATTTGGGACATGGAGAGTGGGCAGCAACGTGCCGTCCTAAAAGGACATACAAATACTATCAACTGCGTAACCTTCAGTCCTGACGGCAGGAAACTGGCCTCCGGTTCAAGTGATAATACAGTACGGATTTGGGATACGGCTAGCGGGCAGGAACTAGCTGTATTAACAGGTCATCGTTCTCATATTATCGGTCTGGCCTTCTCTCCCGACGGAAAGAGCTTGGTCTCCTATTCAGGAAATAATGTTATACGGATTTGGAATACAAAGAGTGGGCAGGAACTGCTTACTGTGAGTAAATACGCTGTCCACCCGTGGACTGTGGGACACCCTCGTTTAAGGAGAGGTGTAGCCGTTACCCCAGATGGAAAAAGACTGGCTTTTGCTTCACGAGGGGGAATTATACGACTCCTGGAGCTTGCAAGCGGAAAAGAACTTGCTACCCATGTCAGTCGTACCCGTGGAATTTCAGATATATCCTTCTCTCCTAAAGGCGAAAAGGTGTTTTTTACAGTGCATGATGATCATCCCGTACGAGTATGGGATACCAGAATTAATTGTCTTTTTCTCAAAAATTCCAAGCCAACCGCTCTCTATCATACCTTCATGGACGGGGCCAAATTCTTTTGGCATGTAAAATGGAACAAATTTAAGTTTGTGCCGGATTATACGCCCACCTTGTATGCTCAAGACGGCTACAACTTTATCTATGACCCCAAATTCGGCCCTCTGCTTAATCCCCCATCCCCCGGCCAAAGCAAATTCGACCAGGTTCTGGAATGGGCGCAACAACAGCAGGAAAAATAGGGACATTGCGGCCCCTCTTTACAGCTTCCTTACGTCCTGATTGATCACGCTGTATCCTGTAACTAAGTGCTCTATCAACAATCCGAAGGAAACAAGGCGCAAAACACAACACACGATCTGCAAATCAAAGGAGGGCTGCACAATGGCTCGAACACGTTCAATCCTGACTGATGTCAGTGCCGGAATATCAGAACTGAAAAAAAAATCCTATCCCAAGTTCGTAGGATTTGTGCTCAAAACACGAAAAAAAGTCCTTTTTGGGGCCTTGCTCCTCTTTCAAATATCTGTAATTACTCATCACAGATTTTCGGATTCTTAATGTAGTGCCAGAGAGTGCG
>NZ_JALAAI010000117.1:0-11596 GCF_052785085.1 Candidatus Electrothrix sp. | reverse complement strand
GTTGTCAAGGCAAGGGGTTAAACAACAGAGTATGCTTAAAATGTCCATTTTGTTCTCCTGAATGATTTATCGTTTACACAATAATAATCATCCAGAAGAGATTGACAATTGATTGGCGAAGGTATTGTTTATAGTTACGTATATAAGATCCCAGTGAAGAAAGGATTTCTGTAACCGCAGCAGCAAGAATGAGCGAAATAAATACTAAAAAGTTGCTATAAAAATTCTGCATGGTTATTCGAGATCTCTATGCTTGCAATCTTTGTCATTTTAATAGGAACAGTTACGTAGGTCTGATAGAGTGCAACGAAACCAGACTTACATGGCTAAACCGATATTATCAGAGGTTCAATTTCCGAAAGGTCAATACGTTGTCTGGCTTGCCACAGATCATAAATATCCTGTATACGAAGCCAACTTTCAGCACTACGGCCCAAACACTTAGACAAACGCAGAGCCATTTCCGGGCTAATTGCGCTCCGGCCTTTGATAAGTCTTGAGAAAGTGGAAGGTGAGACTTTAAGCCGCATGGCAACACTTCTGGGCGACACACCCAAAGGTTCCAAATAAACTTCTTTGATGAATTCCCCAGGATGGGGTGGGTTATGCATAATCATCAGTGATAATCCTCATAATCTACGACGTAGGCATACCATCCATCAAACAACCTGCCTCACCATCGCCGCCAAAATCCCCATAATCTTCCCGGCCTGCTCAATATGATACTCTTTCCTATCAACAACGGCCTCATTACCCGTGAGCTTCAAGAACTTCCAAACACTGCCTGTTGTCACCACGCCGTAGATACTCTTCACCGTATTCCCTTCCCGCTCATTAAAAATCCTCGCCGCAATCATCTCAGCCAAACATTGCCCGATCCCGCCAATAATATTTTCGTTTTTTGCCTCAACAACAGCAATAATTGGAGAGGTCAAAAAGAACTGTTCGGTCGATAAGCTGATAATAAAATCACAGAATCCATTCAACCTTTTTTCTTTATCAACATCAAAATCAATCCCGGAGAACAGGCTCACCTGACTATCCAGATACGCCCTTAACTCCAGAAGGAGATAGGCAATGATAAATTCAGAACGGGCCTTTTCCGTGTTCACAGCTAAGGCAAGAGGAACATACTCGTCCAGCTTTTTTCTCACGCTGTCATCCAGCAGAGCTTCTTCAACGCTTCCAAACAGAGACCTGTTTTCAATAATCGCCAAATCAAATTCTTCCTTGACCTGCTTTATGGTAAACTCGCTATACGGCATATGTTTCTTCCCCCTGAACGTTATATAGGTCTGATAGAGTGTAACGAAATCAGAGATTGGACTTCTTTGATGAATTCCCCAGGATGGGGTGGGTTATGCATAATACTCCATCATCATTAACAAAAACAAATCACTGCTCTTGAATAAACACCAGCGGTGACACATTAAACTTAGCACTCAACTCTTTTATTTGCCTGATATTCAAGCCCCTCTTTCCTTTCAGAACCTCAGAAACGACCCCTTGGCTGCCGATTTCAGGAAGATCGGACTGTTTTAAATTATGCTCATCCATTAAATAGCGCAATGCCTCTACAGGAGAACCTTCTATATCATCGAAATTATTATTTTCATATGTCTCCACTAAAGTTCCGATGGACTCCATAAGGAATGCTAACGGATAACTCTCATTTTCACCGATTTCGTCAATCAAGCTATCAAGCAACCAAACAAAATATTCATACTCATCCCGCTGAATTTCCCTATATGCTTGCATGACAATTCATTCTCCGGCTCTTACCGCAACTTTAACGTAGCCAAAGCCATCAAACCAAGAATAATAGAAATAATCCAAAAGCGAATCACCACCCTGGGCTCTGCCCAACCCTTTTTCTCAAAATGATGATGAAACGGAGCCATTAAAAATATCCGTTTGCCACCGCTCAGCTTAAAAAATCCCACTTGCATAATCACCGACAGCGACTCCATGACAAAGATACCACCAGCAATGGCCAGCAAAAACTCCTGCTTAATGATGATCGCCACTGCTCCCAAGGCTCCACCCAGAGCCAGCGAGCCCACATCGCCCATAAAGATCTGGGCCGGATAGGAGTTAAACCAAAGAAAGCCCAAACAGGCCCCAACAATGGTCCCGCAGAACACCGCCACCTCACCAGCCCCCAACACATAAGGAATCTGAAGATAATCCGAGATCAACACATTGCCGGCTGCATAGGCAAAAATAAAATAAACTGCTGCGGTAATCATCACGGTCCCGGAAGCCAATCCATCCAGCCCATCGGTCAGATTGACCGCATTGGAAGAACCCACAATCACAGCCACAGCAAAGGGAATGTACCACCAGCCCAGATCAGGATGAAAGCCTTTAAAAAAAGGCAGGCTCAGATTGCCGTCATACCCAGGATGGAAATAAAGAAATAATCCCACCGTACAAGCGCCAGTCACCTGGAGAATCAGCTTGCCACGAGCTGATAACCCTTCGGTAGTACTCTTTGTTACCTTTTTCCAATCATCAACAGAGCCGATCAGTCCATAGAACAGGGTCAGCAGAAGACAGACCCAAACCAGGCTATTGCCCAGATCAGCCCAAAGCAGGGTTGAGCCGGTTATAGCAATCAGGATCAGGAGACCACCCATAGTGGGTACGCCCTTTTTATTGAAATGACTCTCAGGCCCGTCATCACGCACCACCTGTCCAATCTGCTTTTTTTGCAACCAACGGATAAACACCGGGCCTGCAAGAAAGAGGATGAGAAAGGCCGTAACAGCTGCACCAATGGAGCGAAAGGTCAGATAACGGAAAACATTAAAAGCACTGAAATGGGTGTGCAGGGGGTAGAGCAGATGGTAGAACATAGTAAAAATAATACCCAGAGTGTTACTCTGGGCTGATTATATATTACCCTTTCAGGGTATTGATTTCCGGTAGATGTTTCACTCCGGGGATAACAGTATTTTCGGAATACGGATCTAAGCCCCGAAGAGGCTATATCTAACCAGCTCAGGGTAACACCCTGAGTGCTTTCATATCAATTCCTTTTCGTTAATCCCGGTGGCAAACCGGTGTTCTATCTCCTGCAAAACATTCTCCATCCGCATGCCCCGGGATCCCTTGAGCAACAACCAATCATCGGCCTTGATTCTGCCCTGAATCATCTCCTGGTACAGCCAATCGGCCATGCTCTGCGTATCAGAAAAAATATGGACCTGGTCCTCTGCCATCCCGGCCCCATAGGCTCCCTGGGTCATCTGTCCCGAAAAACTTCCAGTCACCGCTAAATGGTCATACCCCAACTCCGCTGCCTGACGCCCAACCTCGGTATGGGCTGCTTCCGCCTCTGGACCTAATTCCAGCATATCTCCAAGCAGGGCTATCCGGAGACAATCCTGGCCAAAACTACTCACCGTGCGCAGTGCAGCAACCATAGAGGCGGGATTGGCATTATAGCAATCATTGAGTACCCGCACCCCACCGGGCAGGGTCATCATTTCCATTCGTTTATCTGTGCTTTGAAACGCAGTCAGAGCCGCACTAATCGTTTCCGGTCCAACTCCAGCTGCATGGGCCATTGCAGCCGCAGCAAGGCAATTACTGACATTATGGATTCCAGGTGCCTGAATATTAATCCGTTCCTGCCAATCACCGATATGGAAGGTAAAGCGCATACCCCGTGCCCCACCGTCAAGGATACGGGTCGCCCGGACAACAGGGTTATAGCGCCGCCCCGTCGATGTACACGAAAACCCGATAATCTTCTCGGTATTTTTCGGCAAACGACGGACATGGGGATCATCATAATTGACCACCGCCACAGTATCCGGGCGCATACCAGCAAAAAGCTCACCCTTGGCCTTGGCAACCCCTTTAATACTGCCTAAGCCTTCAAGATGAGCTGCCTGGACATTGGTGATGCAGGCGATATCAGGATCAGCGATTTCCGTGAGTCGTTCAATCTCGCCGAATTGATTCATCCCCATCTCCAGGATCGCCACCTTATGTTGGGCTGTCACCGGCAGCAAGGAAAGAGGAAGACCAATCAGGTTATTAAAATTACCACCTGTCTTGAGAACTCGGTCTACAGAAAAGCTTTCCGTCTCTGTAATCTGTTTCTCCTGATAATGACGGGTGAAAATCGCTGCGGTTATCTCCTTAACCGTGGTTTTTCCGCAACTGCCGGTCATGGCAATAAGGGTGAGATCCCGTCCTAATAGCCTCCTGCGATAGGCTGCAAGCTGTCCCAGGGCAACCAGCGTATCAGGCACCTGAAGAACAACCACATGATCGGGCAGTAGGGGCGACCGGGTGGTCGCCCCTACCCGCTTCTGCTGGACAATGACCACCGCAGCTCCGGCCTCAGCTGCTGTGCTCAGATAATCATGCCCATCAAAATTTTCCCCAGCCAGGGCAACAAAAATATCCCCTGAAAAAAGGGTACGGGTATCCGTGGACACCTGCCCCAGCAAACCCTGCAGCCGCCCTTTTTTGCGCACCTGTGCATTTCCAAGGGCCCTGAGCAGATGGGGGAGAGTCCAGCACAGCAGTCCATTACGCGCCTCCACCCGATCATCACAAAAGATGCGTTTATCTCCAAGAATTTGATAACCCTCATGGCCTTTACCAGCCAGCAGGACAATATCACCTGGTCCGGCCAAAACACAGGCTGCATGAACAGCTTCCTTTCGTTCTTCCACACAGAGAAAAGTGGGAAAGCCACCATTGCGGTCAGCTTGATCGCTGATCAATTCTTCCAACGTGCATTCAACCGCCCCAACAGAACGAAGTCCCTCAGCAACCTCCTGAAGAATAACAGCCGGGTCTTCTGAGCGGGGATTATCCGAAGTCAGGAGAGAAATATCAGCAAACTGGGCACTCACCGCCCCCATTAAGGGACGTTTTCCCTTATCCCGATCACCGCCGCAGCCAAACACGCAAATCAACTGGCCCGTTGCCAGGGATCGTAAGGTATTGAGAACATTTTTCAAGGCATCCGGGGTATGGGCATAATCAACCAGCACACAGGGCTGCACATCTTCACTCAGGCCTGGAAGCTGTATCCGCTCTAACCGACCTGGAATCTGCCCGACCTCTTTCAGGCCCGAAATAATCGTTTGCGTTTTCAGCCCCAGAGCCCGACCTACTCCGGCAGCAGCCAGGAGATTCAGGACATTATACCGTCCTGTCAGTTGTGAAGAAAAAGGGATCCGTTCACTTGCCAAGGCCAACTCACAGGAAAAACCATGAATATCCTGATTGATCGTATCAGCACTGATTGCTGACTTTGCTGAAAAGCCACAGTCAATCACCGCTGCAAGCTGTTCCCCCTGGGCCTCCTGTTGCTGCGCAAGAAGCTCCAGGTAAAGCCGTTCGCCCCAGTTCTTTCCTTCTCTGCCACTGGGTTCTGTAACCACCACAGCCTGCCCCTGATTCTTGAGGTAACGGGTGAAAAGAAGTTGTTTGGCAGTAAAATAGCCTTCCATATTGAGATGATAATCCAGATGATCCTGGCTCAAATTCGTAAACACGGCAACATCAAACAGAAGACCTGCTAAGCGTCCTTGCTCCAAAGCGTGGGAGGAGGTTTCTATGACCACATAGCTCACCCCTTGCTCAACCATCTCCCAAAGCAGTCGTTGCAGCTGAGCCGGATCAGGTGTGGTCAACGGGGCAGGCTCAATAACTGTCTCACCTAATCTGTCCTGATAGCGATAATTCACTGTCCCGATCACTCCGACCTGATAGCCTGTACTCCTCAGCATCTGCTCAAGCATCCAGGAAACTGTGGTCTTGCCATTGGTTCCAGTCAGTCCGATCAAGCTGAGAGAACGGGCCGGAAAATCGTAAAACCCAGCAACAAGCCAGCCAAGAGCTTCTGAAGAGCTTTGCACCTGAACCACAGTGACCCCTGACAAGGGGCCTGGGTCATCCTCAACCACCACGTAACTACAGCCCTGCGCTACGGCCTGGGAGATAAAATCATGACCATCAACCACTGTTCCCTTGAGAGCAACAAACAGGCTTCCTGGCCCGGCCTCTCTCGAATCTCCGGTTATCCCGGAGCATTTTTTAACAGCCCCATCAGAAAGAACCTCCGCAGCCAGTTCGGCTGGGAGGCAGGACAATAACGCATCCAGGTCCTTGACAGAAGGCCTAGTTATTTTGTTCTGTTTCAAGTGTCAGCTCACAAAGTTCTATTTCATTCAGCAGCTCGCCAGCAGCTGGCTTCTGTTTGACAATACGACCGGTTCCGTGGATACGTACTTTGATACTATACCTGTTTATCTGCTGCAATCCTTTCCGTAAAGTCATACCAACCAAGGCTGGCATGGTCGGTTCTGTATGAACACTTTTTTCCTTTACCTCAGCAGAACGTAATTTCTTGCTCAAAAAATACCGCCGAAGATTGACAACATTCTGTTCTGGCAAAGGCTTTGTAACGTCAGTAACAATCCCACCATAACCAACAAGGTTCGGTTGGATCTTCCGCCCCATCTCGGAAAGCTCACCTATGCTACGATCCTCCACCTCTGCTGGATGAGGATCAAGCGTACCATAATCAACTGTAAAAAGAAGCAAAATCTCAGGCCGTTCCAGGGGGGCAGCAGTTAAGAACAACTCTTGAATATAATGCGTACTGAGTCCATTTTGCACAGAATGTGTTACAACTGAATGGGCAAAGACAAAGCTCCCCTCTTCGGAAAAAGAAGGATCATTGAGCAGCTCTCTCCGTAGTCGAATGCCTTGCACCGGAGGAAGTATCCTTTCCCGTGAAGAGACTGTATCATCACGATAAAAAAAACGCTCTTCAGCATGATCATATACGCCATGTAAGAGCCAGGGCTTCACTCTATAACCACTGTTTAAAAGGGTGGCTATGCCATAAATTATCTGTAATGAACTGAGCGGACCTGAACTCCCTATTGCACCAACAGTACCAACAGAAGGAGGAGTAACTTCTTTCCGCTCTGAAGAAATCGGAAGAAAATCAGGAACAGGCAGTCCTAACCCAAGTTGCTGCCAATAATCGTATAATACATTTTCAGGTAACCCATATTCTGGCAAACTCATCCCTACTGGCAACACAGAAGTCATTCCATTTTCAAGAAGGGCTGCAGCCTGAACCAATAAAGGACGAAGTAAATCTTGATGATAACGGGGAGCAAACAGGGCATTATGCGCCTTTTGTTCGTCTGCCTGCCAAAAATAATTCGAATCAAAACCTGGCTGGCCCACCATGGCCAAAATCCGACCTGTATCAGGATCAATAGCAATGGCACTGCCACCATTTGCGCCTTTCCGCTGCAGATACTCCTCCAAGGCCAGGTCAAGCTGTCGCTGTAACTCCATATCAATGGTCAAAACGACATCAGACACTGTTTCTCCCAAGGCACTATACCCGGAAAAATCAAGATCTGGAATATTCGTATGCCTGAATTCACCAGGCTCCAGGACAGCGTCGTACAAGGCTTCGACTCCACTCAAGCCAGCATGACCACTAACAAAACCAAGGAGTTGACCCGCAACAGCATGGTCAGGATAATAGCGAACCTCTGTTGGCCTGCAATGGATACCTGGCAGCTGCAAGCGTTCCAACTCTTCAACCTGCTGTATTTCAAGATCATCAGCCAGCTCAACAATGCCTTCACCATATTGCAGGCGTTGCACAATTTCTTTTTTTTCCATCGCAAGAATCAAAGCCAACTGCTCTGCGACCATTTCCCTGTTTGCTACTTCCACAGGTTGAACCAACAGGGTGAAGAGTCGATAAGAAACCGACATCTCCTCCATATTTCTGTCGTAAATTGTTCCGCGCAGGATCGGACGGTTCCGTTGTTTCAGAGGAGTGTTCGTTCCCTCCTGTTCAATATGTCCAACCTGCTCAACGGGTTGTGAGATACTGACAGGACGCTTAATCAGTCCGGCTATGTCGTGTAAGGAAAAAGGCAGAAAAAAAATAACCCCAGCCACTGTAAAAGCTGGCAAAACTATCAGCAGGAAAAAAAACATTCCTTTCCTGCTTTTCTGCAAAGGACGCCCCGGAAGCGTATATGTATAGCCGCTTTTTTTAATCTTCTCCTCATTTTTCCGTACAAAAAAAGAGATAGACACGCGTTTGAATCGCTCTTTCATAAACACCCATCCCTCCTCTCTGGGGAAGGACACTACAACATGAAAGTTAAATGAGATAAATGAGACTAAATCCAGGAATTACCTGAAACTTTCCTCTAACCTGGCCTCAAAACAAATCATGTTCCTGGCCCTTTTCAGGAAGGTGGAGATCCAATTGAGCAGCAGCCAAAGCAACCAGGCGCGGTTTGGCAAGTAACTTCTTCCTCTGAGCCTGTAAACGTATCTGCTCCTGGCGCAGGGTATCATGGACAAATTGCTGCTGGGTAAAACGCGCTTTTTTTTGACTGATATTCCAGGAAAAAAATATACTTACAACAAAAAAGAACACAAACACAGCTCCCAGCGTATAGGCTGATAAGCGAATAAAATCTTCTGAAAAACCATCCCTCTTGGTCAACATTGCCATCTGACTGCGTAGACTCAAAGAGAGCGCAGGTGATCGAATTAAGCGAACAGTATGATTCACACCAGATCCTCCTTTTTGACGAATGGATAGCCATCGTGCCCTTATAACTTCTCTGCAACCCGCAATTTGGCACTGCGGGCCCGGGCATTTTTTCTTACTTCATCTGCTGTTGGCAGGACAGGCTTCGCAGTCAAGACCTTATAATGGGGTGCCTTGGCAAACGCCTGCTTAACAATACGATCTTCCAGGGAATGAAAGGTTATGACACATAACCGTGCCCCTGGCTTAAGTACCTTTGGAGCATCTGAGAGCAAACGGGTGAGGTTATCCAGTTCCCGATTCACTGCTATTCTGAGCCCCTGAAAAACCTTTGTTGCAACATGGATTTTCTTTGGGTGATATTTTTTTGGTATCGCCTGGGCAATAACCTCTGCAAGCTGGCAAGTGCTTTTCACGGGCTGTTGTATCCGGGCCTCAACAATAAAACGGGCCACCCGCCGGGCTTGCCGTTCTTCTCCGTAATGGAAAAAAATATCAGCCAATTCTTCCTGGGAAAGTCGGTTAACAAGTTGCTCTGCGGTCACCTCCTGCCTGGTATCCATGCGCATATCCAAAGGGGCATCCTCCCTGAAGCTGAAGCCACGTTCAGGGCAATCAAGCTGAAACGAGGAAACACCAAGATCTACCAGAACACCATCAACCTGTTCTTGCCCGTTTCCATGCCCACACATTTGCAGTTGCTCAATAATATCTGCATAAGAAGCCCGTA
Source organism: Candidatus Electrothrix sp. (assembly GCF_052785085.1). Classification (NCBI taxonomy): domain Bacteria; kingdom Pseudomonadati; phylum Thermodesulfobacteriota; class Desulfobulbia; order Desulfobulbales; family Desulfobulbaceae; genus Candidatus Electrothrix; species Candidatus Electrothrix sp. The sequence continues at coordinate 2,291 of NZ_JALAAI010000117.1, read as the reverse complement.
CCAACTGCAATCGATCGCCAAAACGTTCTAAACGCTTTGCAGCATACCTGGCAGCCTGAATATCCCAGTCAAAACCCAGCACCCTGCCTGCTGGCGCAGATTGCTCCAGAATCATCTCAGTATGACCGCCCAGGCCTAAGGTGCCGTCCACATAGCATCCAGAAGAGCAGGGCCGAAGCCATTCCATGACTTCCTGAGATAAAACAGGAATATGTAATCTTCTGGCATCTGGTTCATGAATATGTACAGGCTGTGCAATCATTAAAGGATACCCAGTGAAGACAGACCTTCACGAAAACTGGTAAAATCTTCACGGGTACGCCGGACTTCATTTTGCCATGCCCCTTTATCCCAAATCTCAAAATGATCCAACATACCGTTCAAAATGACTTCTTTACTCATGCCAAATTCATTCCGTAACATGGCGGGCAGGAGTATCCTTCCCTGTTTATCCAACGAACATTCAGTAACACCAGAAATAACGTAACGAACAAAGGCGCTCATCCCAGGCTGATTTCGCCCTTGGCAGAGTAATTTTTCTTCCAGGGCCTCCCACTCAGCAACAGGATAGGCCTTCAGGCTTTTTTGCCAATTAGTAATGATCAGGGCATTGTTATAAACCTCAGACAACACCTCCCGAAAGCGAGCAGGGATATTTAAACGCCCTTTTGCATCCAAGCTATGCTCAGAGCGGCTGCGAAAACGGAGTTCTGTCATTTTTTTGCCATTTTCTTATCATGCCTGCTCAGGTCATCGCCCCTCATCGTCCCATACTCCCCCACTTTCCACCACCTTTTCTTCTTTTATCCCACAAGACCTTTTCCGTCAAGGGGAATAAGGCAGAATATCAACGGGTTCCCAGCAGCCTAAACACGACAAAAAAAAGTAACCCTGTAAATAATTCTTCAGTACTCAATAGTTGGGGATAATTTCAGAGGAAAGAAAGAGAACAAGAAGGGGTGGGGAAAGGTGGGTGAAAGTTGATCAGGCCACTCCAAGGAGTCACCCGATACTTTCCTGTAAAAAAATGCCTGCCTGTCAATCGGACAGACCTGGATTTTCTCAGCGCGTTTTTTCTCAGCTTACTCTTGGCTTATTCTTCCTTGTCTGCCAACAAAGCGGAAAAATCTTCCTGAACAGCAAAGCTATGTTCTTCTGCCGGAAAATCTCCAGTCTGGATTTCCTGAAGATAGGCCTGAACGCCCTGCGTAATATCCGGGGCAAGATGGCAGTATTGCTTTACAAACTTAGGAGTGAACTTTTCAAACAGGCCCAGCATATCATGGACAACTAATACCTGACCGTCACAATCCGGGCCAGCACCAATACCTATAACAGGTACAGATATTTTTTGGCGCAAAATTTTTGCTAACGGAGCAGGAACCGCCTCTAAAACAAGAGCAAAGGCTCCGGCTTGTTCCAATGCCTGTGCATCCGCAAGGAGCTGACGAGCAGCTGTCATATCTTTGCCTTGCACCTTAAAGCCACCCAACTGACCAGCAGTCTGCGGAGTCAGGCCAATATGGCCCATAACCGGCACTCCTGCCCGTACCAGCCCTTGAACCGCAGCACAGACCTCTCTGCCTCCCTCCAACTTGACACAGTCGCAGCCAGCTTCCTTGAGAAAACGGGTACCATTGATTATGGCCTGCTCAACCGAAACCTGATAGGAACCAAAAGGCATATCGCCAATGACCAGTGCATGCTCAGTACCCCGGCTGACAGCCCGTGCATGATGGAGCATTTCTTCCATTGTCACCGGAACCGTGGAATCATAGCCCAGCACAACCATGCCTAATGAATCACCCACCAGCAGGGAATCCACTCCGGCCTGATCCAGCAAGCGAGCCATAGAGGCATCATAGGCTGTGAGCATAGAAATGATATGACCACTGCCCTTCATTTCACGAAAATCTTTTACTGTTATCTTTTTCATAAATATTGGTTTCTTTGAGTTGCAAACTAAAATTCACAAATAAAGATAATTCTTTTTCGGTGTGAAGTAAAGAATGGAAGTTTCTTCTTTTCACAATGGAAAATGCTTGGAAAATTTACTCCCTGAGGTGAGGGTATTTCAGTATGCCTTCTTTCTGCAACGGTACGAATCAGACCTTCTATCTCCGCCTGAAATGGTATACTGTAGAATAAGTAAGTCATTTTGGGTGGTCACCCTGCTGAGTGTTGCCATTTACCTTTTGGATGCTTATATTTCAGTATATGAGATAGTTACTACTGAAAGGAGGGAATGATGGCTGAACTTACAAAGGTTGGTACTTTTTGTCCGAATCCCG
>NZ_JALAAI010000116.1:0-11856 GCF_052785085.1 Candidatus Electrothrix sp. | reverse complement strand
GATTGACAGAAGCGGGCTTTTAGCTTGTTAATTTGGTGACCGATTTTTTTGATTGGTTTTGAAAATGTCATATGTCTCTCTGTAGCTTATTGATGTGAAAATTTCATTATTACAAGAAATCAATAGCCGTGTCAATATGTTATGACATCTGTGGCTAAATTAATTTTCTGAATTCTCAATAAATACAACTCGTTCATAAAGGCCAAGCCTTAAAGTCGTGCCATTAGGATGAAGGGAGCATCAGAGCGAACGACCCGGAACCCATGCGCCGGGCCGTGGCCTTCTGCCCGAAGATTTTGGAATCAAAAAAGATTACCGGCATTTTTAACGAGTCCGCAGAGGTCTATCTTGACGACCTGCCCGAAGCACGGAAAGAGCGCATGGTGTCGGTTGCGTCCCGGCATATTGACGGCACCATGTCAGCCCCGGAACGGGATGAGCTGTTGAGCTGGCTCAAGGCGGATACGGAAAGCAATGAATGCCGCATTCTCACAAATGTACGCTGTTTGAGTGAAGGGGTGGACGTGCCCACCCTGGATGCGGTCATGTTTCTGTCCGCCCGCAATTCACAGGTGGATGTGGTGCAGTCCGTGGGCCGGGTGATGCGCAGAGCACCGGGCAAGCAGTACGGCTATATCATCATTCCCGTGGTGGTGCCCTCGTTTATGGAAGCGGACAAGGCCCTTGACGACAACGAGCGGTACCGGGTGGTGTGGACGGTGTTGAACGCCCTGCGTGCCCATGACGACCGGTTCAACGCCATAGTCAACAAGATAGACCTGAACCGGGAAAAGCCGGATAATATCCTGGTCGGGCGGCCTGATTATCCCCTTGATGACGGGGGAGCATTGCCGCTGTCCACCGGTGAAGCCCGCCCGGAATATGAAACAGGGCAAAATAAGTACGAACAGCTGAGGTTGCAGTTTGCGGAGCTGCAAGGGGTTATCTATGCCCGGATGGTCAAGAAGGTAGGCAGCCGTACCTATTGGGAGCAGTGGGCAAAGAGCGTGGGGCGGATTGCCGAACGGCAGGTGGAGCGGATCAACCGTTTACGAGCCGATGACAGGAGCCATGAAAAAGCCTTTGCCGATTTTCTCACCGGGTTGCGCAATAACATCAATCCGGGCATTTCCGAACAGGAAGCCGTGGAAATGCTTTCCCAGCACATCATAACAAAACCGGTGTTTGAGGCCCTGTTTGAAGGCTATTCCTTTGTGAGCAACAACCCTGTTTCCGTGGGTATGCAGTCCATGCTTGACCTGCTGGAAGCCGGGGCAGCCGTGGAAAAGGATACCGCAGCCCTGAAAAAGTTTTATGATTCCGTGCGGCGGCGGGCCTCCGGGATTGACAACGCCGAAGGAAAACAACGGATCATCATTGAGCTGTACGATAAGTTCTTTAAAACCGCGTTTCCGAAGATGGTGGAACGGCTGGGCATTGTGTACACGCCGGTGGAGGTGGTAGACTTCATCATTCATTCGGTGGACGATGTGCTGAAAAAAGAATTCAAGCGCAGCCTTGCCGATGAAAACGTGCATGTCCTTGACCCTTTCACAGGGACAGGAACCTTTATTACCCGTTTACTGCAAAGCGGCCTGATTGATCAGGACAACCTGCCCCGCAAATTCCGGCATGAGTTGCACGCCAATGAAATCTTATTGCTGGCCTATTATATCGCTGCCGTGAACATTGAAAACGCCTATCACGATGCAGCCGGGAACGAGGAATACACGCCCTTTGACGGCATCTGTCTGACCGATACCTTTCAGTTGGGAGAGAGCGACGGCAGCGAAAAACTGTTTTCCGAGATGATGCTGAAGAATTCGGAACGGGTGGAGGAACAGAAAAAGGCCCCGCTCCGGGTCATCATGGGCAATCCTCCCTATTCCGTGGGCCAGAAATCAGCCAATGATAATGCGCAGAATCAGGAGTATAAACAACTGAACAGACGCATTTCGGAAACCTATGCAGCGGCCACCACGGCCACAAACAAGAACTCTCTCTATGATTCCTATATCAAGGCGTTTCGCTGGAGTACCGACCGTTTAGACCCGGAACACGGGGGGATTATCGCCTTTGTGTCCAACGGGGCATGGCTGGACGGCAACAGTGCGGATGGATTTCGTAAATGCCTGGAAAAGGAATTCTCCGCTGTCTATTTGTTCAATCTGCGGGGAAACGCAAGAACCCAGGGGGAATTGAGAAAAAAAGAAGCCGGTAACGTATTTGGAAGCGGTTCACGCACCCCTGTTTCAGTCACTCTGCTGGTAAAAAATCCCAAAGCAAAGCAGGATAAAGCGGTCATTCATTACCATGATATCGGGGATTATCTGAGCAGAGAGGAAAAGCTGAAGATCATCAGAGAATTTCGCTCGGTCGGCAGTTCGGCCATGCCGTGGCGGATTCTCAAGCCTAACGAGCATGGAGACTGGATCAACCGGCGCAATGATGCGTTTGCCAATTTTATTCCGCTGGGAGACAAGAAAGGGAAAACAAATTCGTTTTTTCAACCATATTATAGTAATGGGGTTAAATCCAATCGGGACGCATGGGTATATAATTTCAGTAGAGAAACTGTTCAGAACAGCATGAAGACATCTATTGATATATATAATAAAGAACTTGAAGGATATATAACTGCTCAGGAAAGTAATCCAAATTTGACAGCCGACAATTTTGTTGATTTCAGCAATAGGATGATTTCTTGGATATACGAAACCAAAAAACATCTGGAGAAAAAGATAGCACATCAATTTGTTAATGATGATATAGTTACAGCTTTATATAGACCATTCGTAAAACAGCATTATTATTTTAATAACGATTGGAATAACCGTTTATACCAAATTCCGAAGCTTTTTCCATCTCCTGAACTGGATAATCGGGTGATTTGTATTACCGGAGAAGGCAATTTAGGATTTTCAACATTAATATCTGATTCTATTCCTGACTTATGCTTTACCAAATATGGAAATGGTGGCAGTCAATGCTTCCCCCTCTACTGGTACGAAAAACCCCAGGAAAAGCAACTTGACCTGTTCAGCAGCAACGATTCCGAATACATCCGCAGAGACGGTCTGTCTGATTTCATCCTCAAACGGGCAAAGAAGCAGTACGGCAAAAGCGTAACCAAGGAAGATATTTTCTATTACGTGTACGGCATCCTGCACAGCCCGGAATACCGCACCGCCTTTGCCAACGACTTGAAAAAGATGCTGCCCCGCCTGCCCCTGCTTGATAAGGCTGCCGATTTTTGGGCCTTCAGCAAAGCGGGCCGGGCCTTGGCTGATCTGCATATCAACTATGAGGCCGTGCCCCCTTGCGAAGAGGTAACCGTGACAGGAGCGGACAGCGGCTTTTTCCGGGTGGAGAAAATGCGTTTCCCCAAGAAAGGGCAACAGGACAGTATCCTGTACAATAGCAAAATAACCCTTTCCGATATACCGGGGAAAGCCTATCAGTACGCGGTCAACGGTAAATCCGCCGTGGGATGGATCATGGAACGCTATCAGGTCAAGACCGACAAGAAAAGCGGCATCACCAACGACCCCAACGACTGGGCCGAAGAGGTCGGCAACCCGCGTTATATTCTGGATGTGCTGCTCAGTGTCATCAATGTGAGCGTGCAGACCGTGGATATTGTGGAGGGGCTACCGAAGATTGATTTCGGGTGAAATTTCAAAAAATTGATCCATCCAAAAGGAATGATATCAACGGGGAAATAACAGACAAACTCGGAATAAAAAGAAAAGAAAACCCGCTAACTTATTGAGCAAGCGGGTTAAAATGGACATTCACGGAAGTGAATGGAATATACTATGGTGCCGGAGGTCGGAGTCGAACCGACACGGGCGCAAGGCCCGCTGGATTTTGAGTCCAGTGCGTCTACCAGTTTCACCACTCCGGCTGAAGTGCTGATATATATACCGCAAAAACCATTTTACAGTCAAGAAAATTGATGCGCCAGGATACGTTATTTATAAAACACCTCTGCCCTCCTCTGGACCAACCATGAAATTCTGCGTTCTCGGCTCTGGTTCCAAGGGCAACTGCACCCTTATTGAATCCGGCACAACCCGTCTTCTCATTGATGCAGGCTTTTCCGGCAAGGAAATCAGCCGCCGTCTGGCCTTGATTAATCGTTCCCCGGAAGATCTGGATGCCATCCTGATCACCCATGAACACGGCGACCATATCAGCGGAGTCGGGATTCTCTCCCGGCGCTGCAACCTGCCGGTCTATGCCAATCCTGCAACGCACCGGGCTGCGGAAACACGGATCAAAAAGCTTCATCAGTATTGGGAATTTGAAACCGGCACTGGCTTTGTTCTCAACGATCTGGATATCCACCCTTTCCGTATCTCCCACGATACTGCCGACCCGGTGGGCTTTCTGATCTCAGACGGCGTGAACTCAGTGGCCTCTTGCACGGACACAGGCAAGATCACCACCCTGATCCGTCAGCGTCTCCGTCAGTGTAACGCATTAATCCTGGAATCAAACTACGACCCTGTAATGCTTCATACCGGCCCTTATCCCATGCATATCAAACAACGGGTTCGTTCCAATCAGGGACATCTGGCCAATAACGATGCAGCGACCTTTCTTGTTGAACTCTGCACAGCCAAGGTCCAGCATGTAGTGCTGGCCCATCTCAGCGAGACCAATAATCACCCTGATCTGGTGACAGATTTAATCCGGCGGGAGCTGGCCCTGTGCAACCCGAGGTTCAGTCTGGAGCTGGCTTGTCAGGATCGACCGAGCCGATTTATCACGGTGGGGGAAAGCAACAACGAACAAGAGGAAAGAGAAGGAGAAAAAATGATCCCGGATTGTATTGTGGAACCAGGGTAGAGGAGAGGAGGGGGTTAAGGGCACGGCACGCCGTTGCCCCTACAACAACGACCGAATCAGGCCGTAATCAGGGTTCCCACATCCTCACCAGTAGCGGCCCGGACAATATTGCCTTCTTGCTTCATATTAAAAACCAAAAGCGGCAGATTATTATCCCGAGCCAGAGAAATACCAGCAGCATCCATGACCCGCAACTCTTTTTGCAGAACCTTGGTGTAGGTCAGGCGATCATAGCGTACCGCATTCCTGTCTTTTTCCGGGTCACGATCATACACGCCGTCCACTCTGGTGGCCTTCATCATCACATCAGCCTCAATCTCCAGAGCACGGAGGACGCCGCCAGTATCTGTGGTAAAATAAGGATTGCCGGTACCAGCGGCAAAGATAACAACCCTGCTCTTTTCCAGATGCTCAATAGCCTTAACCCGAACATAGGGTTCACAAACATTGCGCATGGTAATGGCAGACATGACCCGACAGGGAACGCCGATCTGCTCCAGCCCATCCTCCATGGCTAAGGCATTAAGGACCGTGGCCAGCATCCCCATATTATCCGCAGCCGCACGATTCATACCACCAGCAGCACCAGATACTCCGCGAAAAATATTCCCTGCCCCAATGACCAAGGCGACCTGGGCACCCTGTTCCTGAATCTTTTTGATTTCCTGGGCCACGAAACTGATCATGTCCGGGCTGATACCATAGGTACCATCGCCCATCAGGGCCTCACCGCTTATTTTAAGAAGGATTCGTCGAAACTGCATATGCTACGCCTCCGCTGGCAGGAAAGTTCTTGCATTGAACGCCAGGTCTTCATAACATTGCGACCTGGAAAAAAGTGGCGGGGAACTCCCCGTTTTCAGAGGTGGAATTGCAGGGGCAGACCTGTATGTCTGCCCGGCATAAAAGGGTGAACACAGAGGTTCGCACCTACGCCACGCAATACTTATGCACCGAGTTGGTAACGGGTAAACCGTTTTACAGAGATGTTCTCTCCCATCTTGGCGACCAACTCATTGAGCAGATCCTGCACAGTCAGATCAGGGTTCTTGATGAACTTCTGCTCCATCAGGCAGTTCTCAGCAATGTACTTGTCAATCTTGCCGGTAACCATCTTCTCAATAATGTTGTCCGGTTTGCCAGACTCCTTGGCCTGATTAACATAGATCTCGCGCTCGCGCTCAACCATATCCTGGGGTATCTCTTCCCGGGTAATAGCCAAAGGACCAACCGCTGCAATATGCATGGCAATATCCTTGGCAAAGGCCAGGAAATCATCGGTCTTGGCAACAAAGTCAGTCTCGCAACCGACCTCAACCATAACCGCAAGCTTGCCGCCTGCATGTACATAGCACTCAATGGTTCCTTCAGAAGTGGCGCGATCCGCACGTTTTGCAGCAACAGCAAGACCTTTCTGGCGCAGCAGATCTACAGCTTTTTCCAGATCACCTTCTGTCTCTTCCAAGGCCCGCTTGCAGTCCATCATGCCTGCATTGGTCTTACCCCGTAACTCTTTGACCATTTGGCTGGTAATTTTCACTGTCTTCTCCTTTTACTCCAAATATGTTTTCTTCCGGTTTTGTACCGGTAATATAATTTTTAGCAGCAGAAAGGGGCGAACACACTGGTTCGCCCCTACAGTCCTTCTTACCCCCCAAAAAAAGGGAGGGATGTAGTTTATATACCTTGTAGTTACGCTTGCTGGGCCTGCTCTTCCTGACCAGCATCAGCCTGTTCACCACTCATGGCAGCTTCCATCTCATCAAGGTTGCTCACATCTTCCCCGGTTTCTGCCTTGCCTTCCAGGACTGCATCAGCAATCTGCGAGGTAATCAGGCGGATGGCGCGAATCGCATCATCATTACCAGGAATGAGGTGCTCAATGCCTTCTGGACTACAGTTGGTATCAGTCAGCGCAACAACCGGAATATTCAACTTTTTGGCCTCACTGACAGCGATCTCTTCCTTCCGAGGATCAATAACAAAAAGGACATCAGGAAGTTTACGCATATTCTTGATGCCGCCAACATTGCGCTCAAGTTTAACACGCTCTTTTTCCATCTTGAGGATTTCATTTTTCGGGAAACGGTTGATGCTGCCGTCTTCCTGCATGGCCTCAATGGCTTTCAGACGGTCAACAGAGTTCTTAACAGTCTGAAAGTTAGTCATCATACCACCAAGCCAGCGGTGGTTGACATAGTACATACCGCAACGGGAGGCCTGCTCTTTCATGATAGCCTGGGCCTGACGCTTAGTGCCAACAAACATGATATTTCCGCCTTCAGCCACAGCATTTCTGATATAGCCAAACGCTGTGCGGAACATTTTCATGGTCGCATCAAGGTTGATGATATAGATGCCATTACGCGGTCCATAGATGTAGGGTTTCATCTTTGGATTCCAACGTCGGGTCTGATGTCCGAAATGCAAACCAGCCTCAAGCATCTCCCGCATGGTAACTTTTGGTGCCATTTTCCTTCTCCTTTATGGTTATTACCTCCACTCCTGTGCCAATCCCTGTCATTATCTGATCAGGAACACCAAAGGACATATGGTCGGAGTGTGTGTCGTTTTGCTTCGGTCAGATGTATCCAAAGCGTTAAATTAAGCAAATTTTGTTTATTACCACATAGAATGAATTACATCAAGACAATCTGGACAAAAAATACTGATGAAGAGAGAAAAAGATGAGTTAAGGCTAACTTACCTGGAGATAAATCACCAAAAAGCTATTGGCGTAATGCCCCTTCTCGGGACAGTGGAGTAGCTGTGTAGAACGTAGATACTGCTCATGCCAATTACGCCCCAGTGAACAGATATTGCTGATAAAAATACATCTCTCTGAGAAGAAACATTGCCTGCGTTCTCAAAGTCCTGTAACGGCTTGTCGAAGTGGGTGAAGATGCCACTGAAAGACCAATATCCTCCGCCATAACCATCGCCCTACTCATATGTAACGGGTCGCTGATAAGAATTGCAGAGTGTAGAGCATGCGATTTTAACAGCCTTTGGGCTTCAAGGAGATTTTGCAGTGTGGTTTTCGATACAGTCTCAATGAGAATATCCGAGGAATTAACCCCACGCTTAAGCGCATAGTTTCTGGCTACTTCCGATTCAGCATACTGTTTCCCGTTTCCAACTCCTCCGGTGAACAGGAGTTTCGCGACAATACCCTGCCGATAAAGCGCAATAGCATGCTTGATCCGTTCTTCAAACACAGGTGACGGAGTATTTTTCCAGACAGCTGCTCCCAGAACAATGGCAACATCGCTTTGAGGTGTTCTATTAATCATGGAAAATGCGATAATATCGCCAGCAAGATACAGCTCACAACTACTTGCAACAATAATGAGTACCACAGCAATCTTCTTATAGATTCTCCGCATAACACCAAATCATATAAACAACACAGGTTACATCAATACCTTCGCCATTCTGAATGGCGATCTTTCAGCAGAGGTTACAGTGTTTCAAAGAGTTAATAATTGACCTGTAAATTAAAAAACGGTCCGGGATTTGGCGGACAGAGTTTTAATTATTTTTATCTATACTCAACGAGTTACAGTGACAACCCACGAACACGTATTATAGCCCAATTAGCAAGCAAGTTGGGATGTAAGTCTGTTAGCTGAATGGCGAAGGTATTGTTACATGAACCCCGATAAAAAACTCTTTACGCATTGCCCAAGAACATCAACATTATATCCGCCTTCCTGGCAGACCAATGTTGGGATTTCCAGGGCCTTAAACTGCTGACCTATAGAAATATAGTCCTCTGTATTAATTTTTAATCCACCAATAGGATCGTCTCTATGCGTATCAAAGCCAGCTGAAATAATTAAAAAGCAAGGGTTAAACTCCTTTACTTTGCAGGTTATTCTATCAACAGCACCGCTATATTGTTCTATTTCTGTCTCCTTGGGCAAGGGTTCATTATGATTGGTACCAACAGCCTGACCTTTTCCTTTTTCGTCATCATACCCCCAAAAATAGGGATATTCATTGGTAGGGTCGCAATGAATCGAAGCAGTAAACACCGATTTTACTTCATCGAAAAATTCCTGCGTTCCGTTGCCGTGATGATAATCTATGTCTACAATAGCAACTCTCCCTTCCGGTAATAAATACTCGGCAGCAACAGCTGCATTATTAAAATAACAATACCCGCCAAAGACACGGGGGCCTGCGTGATGTCCCGAAGGTCGGCACAAGGCATAGACTGTTTGTTCCTGCCCTTTTCGAAGCAATTCCGCACCGGTCAGTGCAGTTTCAGCAGAGGCACGGGCCACTTCATATGTCTTCTTTTTTATGGGTGTCACAGCATCTGTACACCATATGCCGCCCCAAAGAGGTGAGTCAACTTTCTTCCTGAGATTTGCGTTCTCTCCAGGAAAAAGGTCGGGATAAAATTCTTCATCATCATCTTTTAACCCTGAAGCTGTATTCAGGATATAATCGTGGTACGGATGCAACCGTGCAATAAAGCGTTCGGGAAATTGCTGTGCCGTTATAAAATCAAAGCGATCATCAGAACGAAGGGCTTTTTTGATGGATTCAACACGAAGCGGGGTATCCTTGACCTCATATGTCTCTGGCCCAAGCTGATATTTCCAATACGGATTGTGCAAACTGTCGTTATACTTTTCAATGACTTTCATGAGATTATTCCCCTTTATTGCGTTTCATCCCCCGCCCCTTGAGGGGCGGGGTAGTTTATTTCAATAATTCAAGAATACGTTGATGCGGAACAGGCGGGCACCAGCGCTGTTCCCGTCCATTCATTCCATTGGAACAGAATATAGCATTTATCACCGCCTCTTCAGTGGCTTCGACAACAGCTTCATAAACCATATCAATGTAATTATCTGAGATCAATTTTAAGGTGATAAAGTTACTTTTGGAAGTATTCACCCGGGGCTTGCGGTTACCAGTACTGAAAGCAAGAATAATCTCCCCACTGGTTGCAGCGGCGTAAGAACCCGTACGCCCGAGGCCCAGAGCCGCTCGTTTGGCAACCCGATTAAGCTGACTGGTGATCAGTGGAATATCTGTAGCAACAACAACAATGATTGAGCCTTCTGATACTGTGCGACGTCCTGTCTGATCAAATTCCCTGTCAAGGCTTCTGCCCACAACACCACCATCAATTGTCAGGTTACGCATTTTCCCGAAATTGGAAAGCACAAGAACGCCCACTGTAAATGCCTTTCCTTCTGACACAGTAATAATACGTGATGAAGTGCCAATGCCCCCGGCAAAATCAAAACTTGTCATTCCCGTGCCAGCACCTATAGATCCTTGCTGCACCGGACCCGAGGATGCTGATTCCATAGCCTTCACAGCATCCTGGGCCGAACATATTCCCACCCGAACATCATTTAAAAAGGAATCGTCAGCTTCTCCGACAACCGGCAGGACCACGTCGGTTTCTGTACCAAGACGTGGATATTTTTTCAGCATGTGGTTGACCACGCCAGCATGAACCCGGCCCACAGAATGTGAGTTGGTTAACAGTATCGGCGTTTCCAACCAACCGGTTTCAATCACCTGCGTTAAACCTGCCATTTCACCGACACCGTTTAATATAAAGCCACCAGCAGCAATCCTGTTCGCATAGGCACGTCCGGCAGGCATAATTGCCGTAACACCGGTGCGGATATTGCTCTTCTCTGTTTGCCCCGGAATCTGAACATCATCTTCAAATCGTGAAACATGGCCGACACGAACACCTTTCACATCTGTGATGGCATTATGTACTCCGGGAGTCATCCAGCCGATTTGCATGCCCAGCTCCCTGGCACCGGGACGTGGATTTTCAAAGGCAATATCAGCCTTTTTTGTTTGCTTGGCAGATCTGATCGGAATACCATAGCGACGGGCCGCTGAACGTATCACTAAACGCAGGGCATCTCGAAATTCAAGGCCGCGCGAACGGGCAGCGGTCATAAGTGAGGCATCCGGGTGAAGACTGGGCAAAGGATTTAGCTCAATAAAATAAGGCGTTCCGTTTGTATGCAAGCGAATATCCACCCGTCCGAGATCAGGACAGGACATGATATCAAACACCTCCCGAGCCATCTTGTTCACAGCTTTTTCTTCATCTGCATTGATATTGGCAGGACAGACAACATTGACTGGTTCAGCGGCTTCTCCGCCCTGTTTCATATCATAGTCGTAAATATTATATTTTCCCCCGATCTTCTTAAGATCAAAGGTATGTTCAACCACGTCGAGTAATTTTCCCGGATAACTTTCAAGAAAGGGAATACTGAGCTCCCGGCCTCCGATATATTCTTCAACAACAAGGCCAGCAGGATAATGATTTAAAAGACGGTTTATTCTGGTCAGGGCAAGATCTCTGGTTTCAACGACTGAATCCTGGGTTATACCTTTACTTGATCCCTCTGAATTCGGTTTAATCATCAGGGGATACTGCAAATCATCAGGCAGGTTAAAGTCTTTGCCGGTAACCAAAATACCTTTCGGCACATTGACGCCATGATTGGACAAAACGGTTTTCGCAAGATGTTTGTCAAGATTGAGATGAAGAAGAGAGGCATTGCCGCCGGTAAACGGGATACCCATTTGCTCGTATAGTCCCGGATAAAACGCCTCCCTGGAACTCCCGATGGTTCCTTCTGCCAGATTAAAAATAAGATCAGGTTCGCTCTCAATCAGGCGTTCAATAACGTCATTGGGTTTACCAGACACCTCGACCACTGTCACCGAGTGGTGAAGACTGCTGATCGCCTCATGTATTCTGTTTATGTCTGCATCAGTAAGAAGTTCAGCTGTTGCTTCTGTATTATCTGTCCGAAGGTTGTACGCAATGGTGATTCTCATAAAATGATCTCCTGTTTTTTATTTCCCTTGGACAGGCCCCTGACAGCCTTTTTCTGCTAGCTGGTTAATCTTTTAATTTTACACCAGAAAAAAATGGACATTTGAGATTTTTCTGGTATTAATGTAATAAAAAACGATTTGTCATTGGTAACCAAGGGA
>NZ_JALAAI010000115.1:0-11993 GCF_052785085.1 Candidatus Electrothrix sp. | reverse complement strand
AAAACCAATTGAGTTCGTTTGTTAACATAAGTGCATCCTCCAATGTTATGATTAAAAAGCATTTTCATGGAGTATAACACGGTTAGCTATGAAAAACAGCCCGTTGAAGGTCAGGTGAAATTATCAGTTGTATATTTCTTGGCAAAGGAGCTCGACCACTTGAATTTTCATGATCTACGCCATGAATTAATAGATTAAAATATAAATGGGTTAACCCATCATGGTTATTTTTTATTCCTTTTCTTTCTACCGATAACGCCTTGAAACTTAAAGCAGAAGAACGTTCTTTTACAATTTCAAGAACTTCTAGATATAACGGAAGATTTGATTTAGTGATTTTTTTAAAATGGAATTCTCTATGAAAATTTTTATTTTTTCTCCATTCTTCAATGCTACTCACTAAATGAGCTGTATCTATTCCATTAAGAATCCACATACTACCCACTATTAAATGTTCACCCGTCTTACCACTTTCATCAGCATAAACAGCATAGACTGGATATGAGGGAGTATCTTCTAGTGCTTTTTGTTTCTCTGACTCTGCCAGCTTTCCTCTACGTTTTCTAACCTCTGGCTTTGCAAGGAAAAGGTTGTGTACATTTTGAATTTTTGCTCGTGCGCGTGCAATAGATGTAAGTTTTGTTAATTTGTAAAGATCCCGTGGTGTAAATTTAGTTGGATTATAATGTTCTTTTTCAAATATTTCCCAAAATTGTAACTGACAGGTAATGTCGGAATTACGAGCGTTAGAATAATGATTGAGAACCCAAGCAGTTTTCTGTTGAATTGTATCAACTTTACAACTTGCTACATCTTGAAGAATTGTGCGCCTTTTATCTTCTAATTTCTTTTTTTTGAGTTGCAGAGATTCTTCAGATGAGTCTTTTTTTTTCACACCCTCATCGGGTTGTATTTCTTCTTCTATTTTCATTTGTCGATTCAGTATGTTCAGGGATTAAGAATATTAATAAAGGACAGACCCAGATTGTATTAGAGAGATCAACAGCCTACAGCTCAATAAAATATAATATATTACTGAAAAGTCAATGGAAAGGTTGTCATGGAAAGGCGGAGAGACGAAAAACCGCTTTTTGAAGCCTTCCTGCGGGCTGCAAATGGTTCAGTGTGGATCGTTTTGGCGTGGCGTAAAGGTGGGCAAAAAAAGTCAAATGGCTCTTGCATGTCAAGATCTTCTCGCATGCCTCTTGTGAATAACAGGAAAAAATATGATCATTGTTTGTGGAAGAAGCTTCACTTTTCCAACACGGTATCCTTGCTAAAAAAGACATCGTCCCTTTCCGGGTAATCAAGCATGTAATGCAGTCCTCGTGACTCCCTGCGTAACGATGCACTCTTGATGATCAGGTCAGCCATTAGAACGATATTGCGAAGCTCAATCAAATCCGGGGTGAGCAGGTAATCGTAAAAATGCTCTTTGGTCTCAATCAGAATAGGACGCATGCGTCGTTCGACCAGTTGGAGACGTTTTTTGGAACGAACGATCCCAACGTAATTCCACATCAAACGCCTGATTTGATCCCAGTTATGGCTGATCAAAACATTTTCTTCAATAGACTGAGCCCTTCCAATTCTCCAGTCCTGAACATGACACGATGACTGACTGCTGATTTCAACCCAATTCTTTTTCACCCATTGAGCGGCCCGGTGGGCAAAAACAACAGCCTCCAAAAGGGAATTACTGGCCAGCCTATTTGCCCCGTGCAGTCCTGTACAGGCAGTCTCTCCAAGGGCAAGCAGATTATTGACTGAGCTGGCACCCCATGTATCGGTCAACACGCCACCACACATATAATGGGCTGCCGGAACAACCGGAATAGGTTCCTGGGCAATATGAACCCCATACTTTTTGCAAGTATTATAGATAGTCGGAAAACGCTGTTCCAAAAAATCTGCCCCCTTATGGGTGATATCCAGATACACGCAGTCTGCACCGCTTTTTTTCATTTCCGTATCAATACCACGGGCAACCGCATCCCGGGTTGCCAAATCTCCCCGTGCATCATATTGCTGCATAAAGGGCTGCCCCTGTTTATTAATCAGGATCCCCCCCTCCCCTCGCACAGCCTCTGAGATGAGAAAATTCTTGACCCTTGGATTGAAGAAACAGGTTGGGTGAAACTGAACAAACTCCAAATCAGCCACCTTTGCACCAGCCCGATAGGCCATTGCCACTCCGTCTCCTGTGGCAATATCTGGGTTTGTGGTATATAGATAGACCTTACCGCTTCCCCCGGTGCAGAGCACAGTTACCCCTGCCTGCCAGGTCTCCACCTCACCACTTGTTCGGTTCAGAACATAGGCACCGAGACAACGATCCTGTCCTGTTGCGCTTTCTTTTTCAGCCTTAGATTCCAATAACAAATCAACGGCCATATGATTTTCCAGGATCTCTATCCGCTCATCGCTCTGCACCTGAGCCAACAAGGCACGTTCAATCTCCCGACCTGTCATATCCTTGGCATGGGCAACCCGACGGGCGGAATGCCCTCCTTCCATGCCCAGGTCAAACTCTTCTCCTTTTTCCCCCTGCTGAAAGCTTACTCCAAAATCCACAAGCTCACGAACGCGATCCCCTCCCTCCTCCACCACTGTTTGGACAACGTCTCGATTACAGAGACCGTCTCCAGAAATCAGGGTGTCCTGAACATGCTCTTCAAAGCTGTCATGTTTTGAAAGGACTGCGGCGATTCCTCCCTGGGCGAGGTTTGTTGCCGTATCTGCACTCTGCTTTTTGGTAACCAAGGTGACACGGGCAAAAGAAGACACCTTGAGGGCAAAGGAAAGCCCTGCCACACCGCTACCGATAATGAGTATATCTGTCAAAAACATAACTGTCCTTTTCTTTTACTAGGTAAATGGCACAAGGAGCACATAAAGAGCGTTGAGAGAGAAATGTTGCACGTGAAACATAAAAAACATTCACCGCATTGTCAGAGTAGTGTACTATACACAGAAAGCTCAAAATCAACAATCGGCATTCTGCTCTTTTGATCTGTTTTTCCCGCAAACCAGAGAACTGTCTTGGTTTGCTTTTATGTTATAAGTTTAACGGACTTTATTCTTTTTAAAAATTAAGATGAGTGTCAAGATTTAACAAAAAAAGAGGGTTGTATTTCTGATGAAGTCAAAAATCGTTGTACTTGCTAACCAAAAAGGTGGTGTAGGGAAAACGACCACTGCTATTAACCTTGCTGCCACCTTGGCAACCAAAGGAAAAAAAATGCTTCTTGTTGATTCAGATCCTCAAGGCAATGCATCAAGTGGTGTTGGTCTGTTTAATGCAGATCCGGAAAAACATCTCTATAACTGCTATACAGGATCACTCAATACAAAAGATTGTATTCAAAAGACCAGTATCAAAAACCTGTCTATTCTTGCTGCTTCCCTAGACTTGGTCGGGGTTGAGATCGAATTAATCTCAAGAGAAAACCGGGAGAAACAACTCCGCAAAATTCTCAAAGAAGTACGGGAATGTTACGATTATATCATCATTGACTGCCCTCCCTCTCTCGGGCTCCTGACAATTAATGGCTTGACAGCAGCAGATTCTGTACTTATACCCATGCAATGTGAATATTTTGCTATGGAGGGTTTATCCCAACTGATCGGCACCATTCGTAAGGTGAAAAAAAGTCTGAATCGGGGACTGTATATTGAGGGACTCTTGATGAGCATGTTTGATCAACGAAACAGTCTGACACATAAAGTGTCCGAAGAAGTTAAAAAACATTTTAAGGACCAGGTCTTCAAAACAATTATACCGAGAAACGTACGGTTGAGCGAAAGTCCCAGCCACGGCAAGACAATTATTGAGTATGATAAAAATTGTGCTGGTGCCAAGGCTTTTAAGAAACTTGGTAATGAGTTCTTACGGAGAAACAGGAAAAAACAATGAGTTCAAAAAACGTGCTGGGCAGAGGTGTCGGTGCTCTCCTTCCGGATGACATGTCCCTTGAAGAAGATTCAAAGTTTTTCCTCTGTGATATAGATAAGATAGAAGTTAATCCCCATCAACCGAGAAACCTTTTTGACGAGGAGAAACTCACCCAGCTGGCAGAGTCTATTCGCGAAAGAGGGATTATTCAGCCCATTCTGGTCAGTACCAATGGTAGTAATCGCTATAAGCTGATTGCAGGTGAACGCCGTCTGCGAGCTGCCCGCCTCATTGGGGAAGAAGAAGTTCCTGTGGTTCTCATGGAGACCAAAAGCGAAGATGAAAGCTTAGAGCTTGCCCTGATTGAAAATCTTCAACGACAGGATCTGAATCCTATTGAAGAGGCTATTGCCTATTCTCGACTTATTGATGAGTTTCGTTTGACCCAGGAAGAAGTTGCCCGTAAAGTAGGCCGGAAACGTTCAACTGTAACCAATACACTCCGACTCTTGAAACTGCCGTCATCATTACAAGATGATGTTGCTCAGGAATTCATTTCCGAAGGGCATGCACGGGTACTGCTTCGCCTTAAGGATGATCCTGCCCATATGCAGGAAATCAGAGAACGGATACTGAAAGAGGACCTCTCTGTTCGCCAGACAGAGAATCTTTGCCGACAGGCCGTGCAGAAGAAAAAAAAGCCCCCTGTTGGAAAAAAAAAGAAGGAAAATGGGCTACCCGATGCCTACTGCCAATCTCTTTCAACCCGGTTAACACAACAATTTAACACCAAGGTGAACATTATTCAGAATGGTGTATGCGGCAAGGTGGAGATAGAGTACTCCTCTCCTGATGATCTTGACCGCCTGATCAATTTAGTGTCTGATAGCAAGATGGAAAAATAAAAAACAAACATTGAATACCATGAAAAAAAATACTTTTATCATTCTATTTATTTTTGCTCTTCTGAGCAGTTTGACCGCTGAATCTACCTTAGCTAAGATGGTTGCTGTTAAGAACGATAATGTGAATATGCGATCCGGTCCAGGCCTCAACAAAAAAGTTATATGGAAACTGGGCGTTGGTTTTCCCTTAAAAATTCTGAAAGAAAAAGGAGAGTGGTTCCAGGTAAAGGATTTTGAAGGAACTGTTGGCTGGGTACACAAAGATGTTGTCAACCGATCCGGCCACATGGTTGTTAAGGCACAGAAAAAGAATAAAGGGAAAATAAATATTCGCAGTAAACCCAGCACCAGGAGTAAGGTCATTGCCAAAGCCTATTATGGTGTGGTGTTTAAAACATTGGAGCAAAGAAAGGGGTGGGCGAAAGTCCAGCACGATAATGTGACTGGATGGATTAAGCGCACATTACTCTGGGGGTTTTAACGGTTATGAAGCAACGCACAACAAGAGCAATAAAAAAAGCCGCTCTTACTAGAAGAGCGGCTTTTCAATTTATGGCGGAGAGAGAGGGATTCGAACCCTCGGTGGAGTTTAACCCCCACACTCGCTTAGCAGGCGAGCACCATCGGCCAGCTCGGTCATCTCTCCTAAGTCTTGTAGAACATCTTGTAGAACAAGAACGTATTATCAATGTGGCGGAGGAAGTAGGATTCGAACCCACGGTACTTTCGTACAACGGTTTTCAAGACCGCCGCCTTCAACCACTCGGCCATTCCTCCTGACTCTGTGTCAGAGTGTTGATGTTGAGTTTTTATACCATTTAAAATGTATCCTGTCAATATTCTCCTGATGTTGATTCATTATGACCACTGAGTTAAATACTTCAATAAAAAATCAAGAACTTGCGCGTCAAGATCTCTCCTGTCTTTACGAAATAACAAAAATTCTTGCTGCCGGGAACGACCTTCAGGAGAATCTGAACAGCGTGGTTCGGGTGTTGGCGGAAATGAAAGAAATGGAAAACGGTACCGTAACTATCGTAAATCCATTAACCCGGGAGCTGGAAATCGAAATAGCCTGCGGGATTACCGCAACAGCACAGCGAAAAGGAAAATATAAGCTGGGCGAAGGAATTACTGGCCGGGTTGTTTCCACAGGTGAACCTGTTATTGTTCCCCGAATTGGTGAAGAGCCACTCTTTCTTAATAGAACCGGGAGCCGCAATGATGAGCAGAAAAAGAAAAGTTCCTTTATTTGTGTTCCTATAAAAATCACGTTTGAAAGCTCTGAGCAGAAAGTGCTTGCCCAAGACCTCCACGACCGGGCAGATAACCTGTCCATTGGTGCCTTATCTGTTGATCGCTACTATGATAAAGAATTGGGCTCACAATCAGAGCAGGATCTTCGTTTTCTGACCATTGTTAGTGCGCTTATTGCCCAGGCTGTTCATCGGGTACAGGTCATCAACAGAGAAAAAGAGGCACTACAGCAGGAAAACCAGCGTCTTCGCAGAGAACTCTCTGCCAAAAACCGTCTCTCTGACATCATAGGCAACTCCTCACGGATGCAGGAAGTCTTTGAAATGGTGCATCGGGTTGCTGACTCCAATGCCACAGTCCTGCTCCGGGGTGAGTCAGGGACCGGAAAATCCCTGGTTGCCAAGGCATTGCATCATAATTCCCAACGGGCAAGTAAACCCTTTCTGGTGGTGAATTGCTCTGCTCTGCCGGAAAACCTGCTGGAAAGCGAACTCTTTGGTCATGAAAAAGGGGCCTTTACCGGGGCTGAGCAACAAAAAAAAGGGCGCTTTGAGTTAGCTGAAGGTGGCACCCTCTTTTTAGATGAAATCGGCGAACTCAGCACCACTGTTCAGGTAAAACTGCTCAACGTCATCCAGGAACGCTGTTTTCAACGCCTGGGTGGGAGCGAAATTATCAAAGCAGATATCCGGCTTGTTGCAGCCACCAATCGCAATCTTGAGGAGGCCGTGCTTGAAGGTGTTTTCCGGGAAGATCTCTATTACCGGCTCAATGTTTTCCCTGTTCATCTCCCCCCACTCAGAGAACGAAGAACAGATACCCTGTTACTGGCAGAGTATTTTCTTGAGCAGTATTGCCAGGAAAATAATAAGCGCATTGAGCGAATTTCCACCACTGCCATTGATTTATTGATCAAGTATCACTGGCCTGGTAATGTCCGTGAATTACAAAACTGCATGGAGCGAGCCGTGCTTATCTGCGATTCCAATACCATCAGCTCGGTTCATCTGCCTCCCACCCTGCAAAGTTCAGACTCGGTAAATACAGACAGCCCGCTTTCTTTATCCGGGGCTGTGGAGAGTTTTGAGCGGGAGTTGATTATTGATGCACTTAAACATACCAACGGAAATCAGACCAAGGCGGCGGCCCGTTTGGAAACAAGCCTTCGGATTATCAACTATAAAATACATAACTACGGTATTGATCCCAAGCAGTTTAAGATAAAATCATGAGGGTGCTGCTCCATGTCTGCTGCGGCCCCTGTACAGTGTATCCCTTAGAGGTACTGCGCAGTCAGGGGCATGAGGTCAAAGGATATTTCTTTAATCCCAATATTCATCCCTTTCGTGAATTTAAGCGCCGGATTAAGGCCCTGGTTGATTTTTCAGAACAGAAAAAATTCAAGGTGGATATTGACCGGAACTACGGATTAACAGAATACCTTCGCCAGGTTGTTTTTCATGAAAACCAACGATGCGCCCTCTGCTATGATATGCGTCTTGAGTATATTGCGGAACAGGCTGCTGCTCAGGGCTTTGATGCCTTTACAACAACCCTGCTCTATTCAAAATATCAGCGTCATGCTATGATTCGGCAAAAAGCTGAGGCCTTGGCGCAAAAATTTTCTGTCCAGTTCCTGTATCAGGACTTTCGGGAAGGCTGGCAACAGGGCATTGACCAATCCATTGCTATGGATCTCTACCGTCAGCCCTATTGCGGTTGCATCTATAGCGAGCAAGAGCGTTATGATAAGAAAATGCGGAAACCCAAATCAAAATTGGGCACATAGAGGATAATTCTGGTTTCCTGAGTGGAAAATCACCTTGACTCTATACTCCATTGGAGTATAGATGAATTATGTACAGTTTTATTGAACTCAGCTTATTTAGCCGTTATCGGGATAACTACTTCAGCGAAGAGCAGTTTCTGCACCTGCAAAAGATACCTTTTGGAGGTTCCACAGGCAGGAGCGGTAGTTCCTGGCACAGGTGGCGTCAGAAAACTGAGATGGCGACGTGCAGGTATGGGAAAACGCGGCGGGTTGAGAATCCTGTACTATGTACAGGATATTCAGGGGCGCATCTGGCTACTCACGGTATACAGCAAAAGTGCCCGTGAAAATATTACAGCGAATGATCTTAAAATGCTGAAGGAGGCTGTAGACAATGCCAAAATTATCTGAACAGAAAATTGCAGAACGCGACGCCGGAAGAGATCTTCAGGAGGAGATCAAGCAAGCAAGCGCAGAGCTGAAGCAGGGGGGCGGAATAGGTAGAATCACTAGTCCCTCGACCGGCTCGACAACCCGTATTCGTCTTAATATGAATTTGTCACAAAGTGCCTTTGCCGACCTGCTGGGCGTATCCAAACGGACTGTACAACAGTGGGAACAGGGACGGCGCAAACCGAGCGGCGCAGCGCGTTCGTTACTGAAAATAGCCAAAAACCGGCCTGACGTTCTGCGCAAAGAATTGGGAGTATGAAATCGAAGCAGAGAGGGGCATGAACTTTAGCAATTAACACACCGTGGAAAAAAGCTGTCATGGTGGAGGCGTTTCAGGGGTATCGGCTGCATGTGGTTATGGAAGACGATGAAGAGCTGGATTTGGACCTGACTCCTCTTATTACAGCCCGTGAATCGTTTTGGCTGCTGAAGAATTTTACTTATTTTCGGAAGGTTACTCTTGATCCTCTGGGTGGTTTATGCTGGCCTAGAAGACTTGACTGTCCAGTAAAAAATCAGCGCAAAATGATACATTCTGTTTATTCAGTTGTTTCTTTTGGGCTACCAACTTAAGACGGGACAGCCTGCAAAATCAATCAATTGCGCAGACCGTCGCAAACTGTTCATCGTGGAGCTTTTACCGAATTCGAAGACCTCAGAAACCGAACTTTTGTACCGACTTAAGCTGGTAGCCATACAAAAAATAGTTAAACGTTATCCTGATGTCCATCTTGTTTTGCATGGAGCAGATAACCTCAAATCGGATGAGATTAGGATGGTTATAGAAAGCGGAATTAAAAAAATAAACTTTGGTCCCAAATACAGAATGAGTTATTTAGAATCATTACGAAGACATTCAGCTAGAGAAGATGATCCGAGGATCGTGAAAGAAAACGTTATCAAGGACTTATCTGAATGTGTCAATAACTATTGTATACAGTGTGGAATTTAATATAAATGGGTGAATATCGGCGGTCTAGAAGAAAACGGCAGCTACAATATCCAGCTACGGGCCGAAACTGCAAAGAACGCTCCCCTGATACTTTTTTACGGAGATAAACCGATGAACAACATTATTGTTCTTGCCACCAACAACCAGAATAAAGTCAAAGAATTCAAAGAATTGGTAAAAGACTTCCCCATTGAAGTGAAATGCCTGAAGGACTACGGTCCCTTGCCTGAAGCCATTGAGGACGGTGCAACCTTTGATGATAATGCCTATAAAAAGGCGCATCATTACGCACGGGTTCTCGGAGTCCCTGCACTTGCAGATGATTCCGGGCTGGTAGTAGATGCCCTTGATGGAGCCCCAGGTGTCTATTCCGCCCGATATAGTGGTGAAAATGCCACAGACTGGGATAATTGCGAAAAACTTCTTCAGGAGATGAAAAGCAAGAAAGACCGTACCGCCCGTTTTCAATGTGTTCTCTCTTTAGCCACCCCTAGTGGCCCGGCCCTGACCTGGGAAGGCAGCTGTGAGGGAAAAATTACCGAGGAACGGCAGGGCGAGGCAGGATTTGGCTATGATCCGGTCTTTTATTACGAGGATTTTGGCAAGACCTTTGCTGAGGTCAGTATGGAAGAAAAGAGCAAGGTCAGCCATCGAGGCAAGGCTATGCAGGAAATGAGTTCTGAGTTTGATAAGGTCATGGTTTGGCTCCGCCAGCGCATGGAGGAGATCAAACCGAAAAAACCAGATCATGCCGAATTTGAGCATAATGATTGGTCCCAGGAAAGGATGGTTTGAAAAGAGCGACTGGTTTCTTTGAGATGCCTTGTTTGGGAGGCGTTGTTCGCCTCCTGCCCCTACTCCACATCCCTACTCCATCATCGTAATATCCCAGAACTCCTCTTCTTCCTGCTCTGTTCCAATCAGAATAATCCGATCACCACGCTGAAGTTCTGTTTCCGGTGGAGGATCAAAAATCTGCTCCTGCTCTCTTTGCACAGCAAGCACGGTATAGCCCTGGTGTTTCTTCAGCAGGGCCTCAGCAAGGGTTTTCCCCACCAGACTGTTGGGAATAATTCTACTGGAAATACTCACTCCTTCGGTAAACATAGAACATTCATTGGGGCGAAGCTCCTGCAAAATCGCATTTGCTCCCAATGAGGCCGCTGATATGACTAAATCAGCCCCTGCCCGATACAATCGTGAAACCGAACGTGTTTCAAGGGCCCTGCTGATGATTTCAATCTGGGAGCGGAGCTTTCGGCAATAAAAGGCAAGATAGATGTTCACCGCATCATTACGGGTTGTTATAAGAACGGTTCTGGCTTCTTCAATGCCAGCTTTCCGCAATACATCAATATCAGCAGCATCACCGAGCAAGCATTCCCTGCGGCCTTGCCGCATAATCTGCTTGACCACGGCCTTGTCTTTTTCCACAATAATAGAACGCAGACCGTATTCATCCAAGGTCTCGGCAGCAGCCTTTCCTACCCGACCACCACCCAGAATCAGGATAGGAAGCTCATCCTGTTGTATTGCAATATCAGGCTGAAAAAGCGTATCATATCGCTCAAACTGTTCTTGTAAGCCAGCCAGCATCAGTACCATAGCTGCTGTGATCACGGTTTCTGGTTGAGGAGCAATAAATGCTCCCCGCTGCCAGATTCCAACGATCCGTAGCCCTGTTTTTTCAGTAATGCCGGTCTGCCAAATGGCCTGTCCTTCAAAAACGGTTCCTACGGCTGAAAACTCTGCTACCATCAATCCATTGATATTTCCTAATATACCAGCTCCCAGGCTGATAGCATTAATTCGGCCTGCAAGCCCATGCCCCAGCATTCTAGTGAATTGAAAGACCTTGGTGTTACCTGAAAATTCGAGGATATCAACAGAATGAACATTATCAGCATTTGTAATAATCGGCACCTGATGTGTTACTTCACGAATGGTGAATCCAATGGAGGTATTGGTGAGATCATCGTTGGTGGCAACAACCAGACGGGCCTGGGCAAGACGCAATCGTTTATAGGTTTCCGGGTCGTCATACTCTCCCACAACTACGGTATAGCCTTCTTCGTGCAATTTTTGCGCTTTGTTCACATCCGGTTCAATCAAGACATACTGGTAGCCGTACCGTTGCAGTTTTTTGATCAGAATCATAGTCATCGGCTCCAGAGAGGTAAGGATGATATGGCCTGCTGTTTTTTGGGGTAACTCTTTGGGCGTGCGCGCCTTTTGCTGGGCCTCAAGCCAGGGTTGATAAAAAAACTGCACAAAGGTAAAGGGGAGGAGGATCAATAAAAAAATAACCCCGGAAAGGAGAACAACCAGGGTAAAAAACAGTCCAAGATCTGTCTGAAAGGTGATATCGCCAAAACCCAGAGTGGACATAACAGTCAATGACCAGTAAAAACCGGTTATCCAGCTGAACTCTCTTCCTTCATAAAGCATCAGAAGATGAAAAAGCACACTGTATAAGGATACCAGAGCGATGAGAAAGGCGATAAATTTTGATAAAACAAAGAAGTTTCTCTTGGTGGTTCGGTTGTTGAGAAAATAGATAAAGACAGGAAGAGATTTCATGGTGTGTATTTCATGTTGAGTCGGCGACAGAGAAAGAAGATCATTGTATAACTCAATACCTTCGCCAATCAATTGTCAATCTCTTCTGGATGATTATTATTGTGTAAACGATAAATCATTCAGGAGAACAAAATGGACATTTTAAGCATACTCTGTTGTTTAACCCCTTGCCTTGACAAC
>NZ_JALAAI010000114.1:0-11999 GCF_052785085.1 Candidatus Electrothrix sp. | reverse complement strand
GCCCGGAACCGAGACAACAAAGAATATATGACGCTCTTGGCCTGCCACATCATCCTGGCAGGATTATCAAGAGGACGATTCCGGCAAAATAAAAATTTGTAGTGCCATAGGAATAGTCAAAAAATAAGCAACTTGTTGTTTTTGCATAACTTTGACTTTTTATGTCACGAACTTGGGTTAGGGGTTCGCACAAGCGGTTCTGGTAAGGGCGACCGGCGGTCGCCCAGCTAACACAGCATCATAATATCTCCATAATGCCACTTCCTTCCTGGACCGTCAATCAGACAATCAAGGTACCCTCCTGATCAATACTCTCCTTGGCCCCGATATGCTCCACCCGGTGTTTCCAGTTGGAACCGAGGAAATAAAAACGCAGGCTGTCCACATCCTTATCAATCTCATTAATCAACCGCTCCCGCATCACCACCCATTTATCCGGCGAGACAATGCACTCGAACACGGAATACTGAACCCGCTGTCCGTAATCCCGGCAGACCTTGGCCACCCGGCGCAGGCGTTTGGGCCCGGTTCTATCGCTTGTTTTTACATCATAACTGACCAGGACAAACATATTTTCCTCCTTACGGTGATTGTCGTAGGGGCGAACCCCTGTGTTCGCCCATGTCCTGTTGGGCAGGTCTTGCCCTTACTAACCGGGCAGGCACAGGGGCCTGCCCCTGCTAACGCTGTATCATGGGCGGATATCCGTCCAGATCGCCCCGAAGAAACCGGGCCAGCAACAGGGCCTGGGTATGGAAGAATAATCCCAGGGGCATCTTTACCTCAAGAAAAGGATGCTGGAGCACATCCTGTTTCCGTTCCTGATAAGCTGCGAGCAGGGTCTTTCTGCCCTTATCCTTCATTCGTACTGCACCGTTTTCACTCATCACAAAATCCTTGGCCTGTAACTGGCCCCGGTTGATCAGGGAAAGGACCAGACGATCAGCTAAAGGCCGAAATTCCTCCATCATGTCCAGGGCCAGACTTGCCCGGCCCGGTCGATCCCGGTGGAGAAACCCCACTGCCGGATCAAGTCCTGTGCATTCCAGGGCCGAGCGCACATCATGCATAATCAGGGTGTAGAGAAAGGAAAGCAGGCAGTTGACCAGGTCCAGGGGCGGCCTTCTGCTCCGTTTCTCAAAGAAAAAATCCTCTTTATTGCGAATGATGAGATGGTCAAACACGGAGAAATAGACATGGGCCCCGTCGCCTTCTGTACCCCGCACTTCATCCAGGGGCAGGTTCCGGCCCAGGGATTTGAGCAGACCGGTGAGGTGACCTGCTGCGCTGTTCACGGCCTCACTGTCCAGCTTCTCCGGGTGATCCCGTACAGCCCGATGCAAAAGAGCGCGGCAGTTGGCAACCTTGCCATTAACAAAGGCCCTTGCCATGCGGGCGGAAAAATCCAGGTCATCGGCCCGACGGTATTGTTCCCGCCGCAGGAGCACATTGCCGGAAACCGGTCCCTGCACCCGTGCGAGAAAGCGGCCGTGTTCTGTCAGGAAACTGATCGTCACATCCCGTTCCGCACAGAATCCCATGAGAAAGGGACTGCATCCCACATTACCGAAACAGACGATCCCGTCCAGGGTATGCACGGGCAGGCGCAGCCTGACCTTCTTTTCCACCCGCACAGCAACAGTTTCCCCTTCTTTGGCCAGATAGGCCCCCTGGGTGGTCACAAAAAGCGTGTTCAGATGTTTTTTCATGATTGCGTCATCCTGGTCATATAGTTGCGCACCTGATCTTTCTTTCCAGCAGTTTTGGGCAGACAGGTATCAATAAAAGAGCAGCTTTCGCAGCGGCGGCTGTATTCCGGGGTGGGGGTGACAGTGGCGGCAAGCAGTTCGTGCAGGTGGGCAGCAGCCTCTTCCGTGACCTGGCGCAGGCGATCATCAAACTGCACCGGTGTCCGGCGTTTTTTCTGACCATAATAGAGCGCACCTTCCGGGACCGTGCAGTTCAGCATCTCTTCCAGACACAGGGCCTGGGCGCAGAGCTGGACCCGGTCCGTGTCGTCCTTTTTGGGTCGTCCCCGCTTATACTCCACCGGAAAGGGCAGCCAGGAATCATCTTCCTGCTGATGCATCTCCACGATATCCGCCCTGCCAGACAAGCCCAGGCGCAGAGAGCGGATGGGCATATCATATTCCACCCGCACAGTGCGGCGGGAGTCCGTGGCAGCGGTATGGACCCGCTCGTGGAGAACCCGGCCTTCAGCAGTAAAGCGGTTTTCTGTCCAGGCCTGTTCCAGATGAATCAGGGCGCACTGGCGCGGACAGAACAGGAGATGCTGGAGCGCGGACAGCATGAGGAGGTCGTCTTCCGTGTACATGGTGTGTTCTCCGGTTGGTTGATGTGATTTCGGATATATGATGGCGCAGTATACTCCGCTGATGCAGTTTTACAAGAAGTTAACATGAAATATTAAGCAGTTCTTTCTCTTTTGATGTATATTTGACAAAGTGTACATGATAAAGTAGTTTGTATATACGGACATTCTGGACAGGCGACATGATCATTCAAGACGGGAAAAGTTATGGACACGGAAGCAAAAGGAATCGGGAAAAAACGACTGGTTATTGAAATGGAACCTTGGGAGCACAGAGCTGTTAAAGCCAAGGCTCTGCTTCTGGGAATGTCAATGAGGGAATACGTTTTAAAAACATTGCGGGAAGATGATGTCTTTGATATGGATGATGTCAGTGCTTCTGTTGCGGAGGCGATACAGGAGGTGAAGCAGTACAAAGAAGAATCTGTCAGACCTCGGGGAAATCCGGAAGCAGCCCGTTCCTTTCTTGATTTTTGAAGCTCTGCTTCGTTTACTGAAGTTGAGCTTCTTTCAGGATACCCAAGCAGAGCTTGGGCACCAGTAAAACCTAACCGCTCTCCGCAGCAGAATCCCGCACCTCCTGCCTCTTCCTTGCCTCCTCCACTAACTTTATTGATCCCTGCCACGCCTGCCTGCACAGCTCCGTAAACGGTTCCAGTTTATCCGGTTCCGGCAGCAATTCTTCACCGGCTTTGATCTGGCTGGCAGCAAAATGCCATGCTGACAGGGCATCAGTATATTCTTTACGCTGTTCCCTTGGAATAATGATGGGCGGCAGCCCAGCCCCAAGCACGGGCAGGTTAGCGACCAATCGGGCCAGGCGACCGTTACCGTCCGCAAAAGGATGGATACGGACAAAAGCGGCGTGGAGCTGAACATAGGCGGTCAGGGCAATATCTGGATTTTCCGGTGCGACCTTGTTTTTCTGCATCTGCTTCCGGTACAAGGCAAACCAGCTTTCCATCAGGGCCGGGATGTGGGCAGGGGCTGCATACTCGAAAATGACTTGCCTGCCATCCACTGTCCCGGCGGTGGAGTTGGGTTCGTTTTTCCAGGCACCCACAGACTTGTAATAATCAAACACGGCCTCGGTCTGTACGGCTTTATGCAGAGCAAAGAGTTCGTTTTCACCCAATGTGCTGTCCTGCTGAAGATACTCGTGCAGCAGGTCAATTGCCCGTGCATGCCCCACCACCTCCTGGTGATCCTTGAGCGGCTTGCCCGCAACGGTCAGGCCCTCTTGCAGGACAAAGGCGGTATCGCCCAGACTGAGGGTGTTGCCCTCAAGCGCGGTGGAGGTGTGGGTCCAGAGGTCGCGCAGCTGGGTGCGCAGGGCTGCGCAGGGCTGCGCAAAGGTCCGTGTCGAGGTTGCGGAGGTAGTGGGGCATGGTAGCAGTTAAAAACCCTCAATAATCTCCGGCTCCAACCCTTCCAGCTTTTCAAGCTCAAAGCTACCGTCAGGATGTACTGTCAGGGTGCGGTGTACCTTGGCGGATGAGTATTGCCCGGACTTGCAGTTATGCTGCCACCAAATTACTTTTTCCACGGCCATACTTCCTTCCGGCCTGGCTGAAGAGGCATCGCCTTCAAAGAGCTTGGGCAGGACTGATTTAATGGTTTCTGCGTCATTGTTGGTAAAGCCGGTACGTTCCGAAAGCTGCGGATTCATACTGCCGTAAGTGACATACACTGCCTCATCCACTCGGTGCTTCATGCCCATAGTATCTGAACCTTTTTTACTCCCGTCGCCTTCGCCGCTCACGCTCTTGGTAATCTGGATACTGGCCACACTGACCGGTTCTACACTGAAGGCTGAGTGAATGGATACCGGCCCCCGAATAGGGATAGATACTCCGTCTTTTCCGCTGCCTTTAAAAGCGAAAAGCTGGCCAAAGGTGCGCACATCCAACCATTTTGCGCAGGCTAGTTCTGCCGCCTTGCCGGGGCTGGTCTTCTTGCTGTTAAATGTATCCTTACCCAGTCCGAATTCCTCGGACTCGGCTCTGGCCTTGAGGCTGGGCAGGCCGTCGATTTTCTTTTCATCGCACTGGACAAAAATCGGCTGTTGATTATCCTGCAAACGGTCTCGGATTTTTCGTTTCAGGCAGACATCGCTGATCTCTCCGTAGCCTTCATAATCCACTCTGGGCCGGTTGCCGTTCAACGGATCTCCGTTGGGATTGGCATGTTTTACGCTTAATATCACGGCAAAATCAATTTTATTTTCCAAGCTCATGGTCAGTCTCCAATTATTATTCTTTGCTGTTATTTTCCGCAGGTTCCTTTTCAACCTTCTTGCGAAGCTCCATCCGTTGACAATGGTAGCCTAAGAGGAATTCACCGGTCAGGGATTTGTCGCTGGTAAAGTCATCAGTTGTAAAAGCAGCATGAATTTCATCCAGCTCTTTTTTACGATTGGTCAGAAAGCCTGCTCTGTTCCCCTGCAATCGCTGCATATAGGGCTGTAAACTCTTTTCAATAGTCAACCAGGTGGAGAATGGACGGTCTGCAAAACGCTGCATCAGTCTGGCAGCACTGGTCGGTCTGCTTTCTCCGCCCACATACAGCGCCACTTCTTCGATTTTTTCGGCCACAGCAAGTAATCTGCCGTACAGATAATCTCTTTCTGTCCTGTCTTTTTCCAATGCCATCTTATAGTTTCTCCTTTTATGCTGGGTTGTATGCCGCTCGTAATATCCTTTGAACAATGCACAGGCCACCCCAAGGTTTCTTTCCCATTCCCAATGCTCGCAGTTATTTCGATTACCGGCTCGGCGCACCGCTGACAGCATAATGTCTTTCGGGAACGGGCGACCGTCAACAATGCAGGGCAGTATGCGTTCCAGAACACTCTTTTTCAAGGTGTCATTGCTCTTGAGAATGTCGCCGTAGGCTGCTTCAGCAATAATGCGGGGCACCGGACAGCTTTTCGGCCAGATTGTTTTTCTGATGGGTTTCTTTTTCCCCTTGGGATCAGGGAATTCCTGTGTATGCCGCTGGGGCCAGGCAAATTGCTCGTGCCAAGCATGGAGTCGATCCAGAAATTCACTGGCAAGCAGTTCCCGATAATAGATAATCCCCATCCTGCCCGGCGTGGCTGAATCCAGGCCCATAACCACAATCTGTTCACTGGCTTCAAGTTCCTGACGGTATCCTGCGATATATTTATTGAGTCTATGAGCGAAGCCTTCTCCTATGTCTACAGTATGATCAACCTGATGTTCTTCTTCCTGTTCGTCTTCCGGCTGCTTGGTAATTTCAGCGGTAGCAAGCATGGTCCAAGTGTCTGTCAAAGGTTTCGGGATCTTTTTTCCCGACACTGCCCAGGAAACATAGACCTGATCAGCATTGCGATACCCTTGGCGTGCAATAAGCCAGCGCAGGGCATTATGGGCCTTCTGGGTGACTTCCAGGCTGATGCCGACAGCCTGACTGCCCCCTGATTTTATGCTGTTAGAGGTATCCGTAAATCGTCCGCGAAAGGTGAAGCCGGACATATCATTGGCGGAAATAAGCTTGGCCTTATCGCCTGTGTGTCGTAATTTGGCCGGATGGCTGGCCGTCAGTTTTTCTTCCTGACCGAGGATAAAACACAGTCCTTTGGCCCCTTCCGTCATGCCGTCGAAATCAGCCCAGCTTTGCTGCAGGCTTTGATCTTCCCATGTCTTACTGTCAGCGTCGCCTTGATTTTCGACTGACCAGCAGACAAGGGCGTTGCCCTGCTCAGTTTTTCCTTTGGTTTTCGGCAGCACCTTAAAGATCAACGGCTCCGTTTTTTTTTCGTCGAGGTCGTCAGCAGGCCATTCCTCAAGCAATTTCCCTTGCTCATCAACATGGAGAATATGGTGGGCAATCAGGTCGGCAACAACCTGGCCTTTTGTGATATATGCATGCACAGCGCAAACTTTCGGGTGGGAAAAGGGCGACTCACACCAGCGGGCTAACAGTTGTTCGTATTCCTCGAAAAACGACTTTTTAAGTCCCCCGTAATCAGAATAGTCCTTAGCAACATACTGGATTTTATCAGCCAACGGATGAGGAGGAGCTTTTGTGCCTGACCTGCCGGCGGATTGCTCAGTTGCTGGCAGAACAATCTGTGTTTTCTCAAGCACGGCAGCCCGTTTAAAATTCCCCTGCTCATCAATGACAATATGAATATGGGCATTCTGCAGGGTGTGGCTTACGGGCATGAGCCGTTCTTCAAACGGCACGGCAGACTGGTCAATCGTCAATCCTTGTTCATAGGTCTTATGTAATTGGGCCAGCCAACTCATAACGCAGCCTCCTCTTGTTCCACCGGGCGCATATTTTCATCCAAGGCAAATTCCTTTGCAGCCATCTTGCGGACAAACCGCCGAACCGTACACCCTTCCGGTCGGGGAAACTCCAGGATACCCTTGCGCATGACAGGCTGCCAGAAACGACTGCCCAGTTCATCGGTTCCTGTTTCATCGGGATAATCAAACCCGTGGAACATCATGCCGAAAGCGAGTTCGGGGACATCATCATAGAAACCCTTCTCCTCTTGATTATTGAATTCGCACGGCTCGACATAGGCTTGGCAGTCACGAACACCAAGAAAAATATCCTGCCGCCCTCCTTTCTCCAGCATCCGTTGAGCAATACTGTAATGTTTGCCGTCAATACGATCTTTAGTAAGTTCCGGGCGGTGTCCGTTCCATTCGAAATGGGCCTTGACCTGATACTCCACCTCGTGGAGAAAGGTATAAATCGCCAGGGAATTGCCGCCGCCCCAGACAAGTGGTTTGGTTCCTTTGGTTTGTGTTTTTATTTGTTTCATCACCCGGACTTTATCCACATGCCAGATAATGGTGGGTTTCCAGTAGATGGACTTTAAAACGCCCTTGATGGCCTCATAGGTCGGCACATGGTAAGAGCATTTTTCTCCGCCGGTCTTGGTCACCGGGTCGGTAAATAGGGCATAACGTCCCCAGAGCCGAAAACTGATGCTGTTTCTCATTCTGTCACCTTATAGCCGGTATAAAGAAAAGTATGTGCAATGTAATGAAGACAGACATCGTAAACGCTAAAACTGGACATTGTTTATAATAATTTAATATTATAGCAAAATCACTAAATTTGGACACTTGCTACAAGACAAAATGTCCAAATTCTATTAATCGTATATAAAATCAAATCATTATCAAGTAATTATCATTTTGATGTTTACGATGTCTGGAAGAGTAAATCGGGGAGAGACTTACTCCCATCCTGTTGTTGAGTGACCAGATGAAGAGTCAAAGATTCAGTTTGTGTGCAATGATAACAACAGGAAAAGGTATGCTGTTCGTATAGATACAACTTTTGAAGAATATTTCAACAGGAATCGTTAGAAATTTTATAAGAGAGAACAGGACGTGGTGAGAAGGCAAAGAAAAATGCCCCCGTAACGGGGGCGACAATTAATATGATACAGTTCCTGTCAATATTTCAATCCACACCCCCGCAGGGATGAATTGCTGCCAGCCATAAAATGACTGATACAACCTCGTAAAAAGCTACTACCGATGAATCCCCCAGAATGGGTCGGAACTCCATCCGGTGTGAAATCCCATATCCTGAATCGGTATTCCTTTATTTTGATCAATTAAATCAGATAAACGTTGCTGCCATCCAGAGCCATCAGCAATAACATTGAGGAATACATTGAGCACCGCCATTTGAGCGTACAATTTGTAATTGTTACAAAAATGCTTTCGATATTTCTTGAATACTTTGGGCCGTACAGTAAAAGTTCGATTCCATAGTCGCGAATGATGGGCACAAAGATTGCGAAGGTAAGTAAAAGAATGTAGCCAGGATATCATCACTGTATAGTGAATATTATAAGAGTGTGCCCTTTTTGTGTGAGGGTTGTTCTCCTTTAATATCAAACTATTAACTTTGGGTCTTTTCAGCAAAATTCTACAGAATTCCCCGATTTACCCAAAACATTTTTTGAAGGCAGAAGATTTTCTCTTTATGTAAATAGGAATTAATATTGTTAATAAATATTCTTTTTTATATTAATATTTTATGAAGCAGCAAAAGATTTTGGCAGAATTTTATAGAATTAAGTTTGCTGAATAATCATATAATGAAAATCATCTTTAAATAATTAAGATTAATCAGTTAAAGGTCTGATTGGATATTTTTCACACAAAAAGGTTGCACTCATATTATAAGGTCTGCTGATTTCAGTTTGTAGTTCTCTTGATTTCAGGTGACGAAAAATGTTAGACCAGACTCCAAAGGACAATTCTTCAGCAACTTCCCAGGCAGGCGGATTTGCAGATACTTTCTCTTGGATAATACTTATCAACTGCTGATGATTGTAACACCGAACAAATAACTCCGAATTCAAATACCAGTGCGCATCGTAATGTTCAGATAAGGTATTGGATATTGTTGCCCGAAGAGCAATTTCTATACGCTCCACAGCATCCATAACCAGCAGGCGGAGTTTACGGTCAAAGATGTAACAATTTAAAATTTGGTCAAATGAGGTGTTTTTTTGAAATTGCCCGGATGAATCAAGGAACGGCGGAAAGTAACCAGACAGGCGATAATACCCGATGAATTTAAGATAATGGAGGGTTCTTTCCGGATTTGGCAGAACCAACCCTCTTTTTCGCAGCAGATCAACCTGCTCGTGTGGACTTAGGGCAGAACGTCCATGAAATGATAGTGCTTGTGAAGGCATAAAAAAAACCCGCCGGGGTGCGCATTGTAAAGAGGCGTGGCAGGTATTGTTACTTTTTATCTATCATCCCTGCTTACGCATGTCAATATGAAATCAAACATAACTTAAACATTCGGCAAAAAAAATGTCAAGTATTTATATTATATATTTCCTTTCTATGAACAGATAATCACCTTACAAGGAAACATGGACACTTCATCATTATTTCGTTTTTTAGCCAAACAACATATCCATACCGCTGACCACCTCTGTGGATAACCCGAAGTCCTCATTATAGTGCTGCTCATACAGGCAGTAAATCTCTTCACCGGGCTGTACGGGATAAACCGCTTGTGCCTCTTTCAGCTTTCTCCAGACATTAGGAAAGACATTCACACTGTACTGCTGGGCCTGCTGCAACAGATCATAAGCCTTTGACGGTTCATAATCCGCGCAAAGATCGGCGATGATTTCCTTTCCCCTGCCATATGGCACAATCACAGCCTGGGTCGGTGCGTCAATGGCCTTGAAAGCCCGGCCCGCTGTTTGAAAGGATTGCTGGAGCATAATGGAGTTGGCTGTCCGTCCGGTATTCAGCTGATTGTCACTGAGCAGACTCAGAAGAGTATCTGTCCTGCCAGCCTGTTTTTCGTTCAGAGGATAGGACATGATATCCGCCCGATCATAAAAATAATAGCGGAAATACTGGCTCATCATTTCCGGGTTCAGCAGATCGCTGTCTTTTGCCTCCGAGAAAATACGCAGGGCCTTGTCACGACCAATCTTGATATCCTCCAGCATATCAATCTGCTCTTCCTCCGGGTTCACCACTATGACTTCAGCGGTGGGCAGGTTGCCGTTGCGATTGCAGCGTCCTGCCGCCTGAGCAATGGAATCAAGCCCGGCCAGAAAACGAATGACTGAGTTGAAATCAACATCCACGCCAGCTTCAATGAGTTGGGTGCTGATGCAGAGCACAGGCAACCCATTATCAAGACGCTTTCGCACCTCGGCGAGAATTTCTTTTCGATGGGCCGGGCAAAGACTGGTGCTGAGGTGAAAGATTTTTCCTTTCTCAAGCTCATCCGCACAGCGTTCATAGAGTTGCTGCGCCCATTTCTTGGTATTCACCACAACCAGACAATTGCCTTTTTCCTCCAGTTCTTCCAGGGCAAGTTCGGTGATTTCCTCTTCCGACCATCCCGGAGTCCGCACCTGATTGTTTACCTCCACCCGCTTGAGTTGACGAAAAGTCTCGGCCACATCTTCAACCAGTTCATGTCCTGCCGGTATATCCAGCTGCCCCTTGTCTCTATGCCTGAGATCATCCAGCAAAGGCTGGGTCGCTGTACAGAGCACTGCTGTGCTTCCGGTATGATCCACCAGAAATTGTAGCGCATTGCAGAAGAGATGCACACAGTTGACCGGCAGACTCTGGATTTCATCAAAAATCAACACCGAATTGGCAAGGGTATGCATTCGTCGGGCACCACGGGTGCCACCGCCGAACAGTACTTCCAGGAATTGCACCATAGTTGTAAAGATAACCGGAGCGTCCCAGTTTTCCGTGATAAGTTTTGTCCGCCAGTCCAGTTCTTCCGGCTCAAGACTGGAGTGATGTTCCAAGACCCACGGAAAAGGATCACTTTCCTGCTCAAGAACCTTTCGGATCTCCTCGGCATTCTGTTCAATGATTGAAGTGAAAGGGATGATGTAGATGATGTGTTCCAGCTTGTGTTTTTTTGCATGATGCAAGGCATAGCGCATGCTGGCAAAGGTCTTGCCGCCACCGGTGGGTACGGTAAGGGTGTATATTCTCTGTTCGTCTTCAGCACGTTTCCGGCATTGCTCAGAAATTGCTCGTCGTATGGTATCAATTTCATTGCGGATGGTAAAACTTGCGTTTTTTGCTTCCATCCGTTCAATAGCCAGCTGCCAGTCCACTGCTCCTGTTGAGCGGGCCTCTGCTTTGGCCGGGTCTTCAAAATCTGCGCTGTTGATCCGGTCAGCATCAATCAGACAACTGAAAAGAAATCTGGTGAACAGACCAAGCCGGAATTGCTGCATGACAGGTGATTCTTTCTTTTCCGGTGCAACAATCTTAACCAAATGTGCCCAAAAGTTTTCAAGAAACCGTTTCCCGGAAAATTCTTCAAGCTGCTTCAGTACCTCATTGTCACCGACCTGAAGGCATTCCTGCAAATTGGTCTTGGTATCCTCTTTGGCGATTCTTTTTTGAAAGCCGTTTTTCCCGTCCACCTTCAGGCAGTCCAGCAAACCGCCGTGATGGGAAGCAAGACACACTGCAAGTATCTGGCCGACCAGTTTTCCCTGCGGTCCATACTCGTTGAAGCGTTGCCAAATCCATTGGGCACCGGCTGTGGAGTGATCAATTTTGCCCTTCAATGCCTTGGCATCAACATATTCGTTGTCAATATCCGGGTTGAGCATACCGGTTGCCGATTTGATATACTCTTGAAAGTCTGTGCTGTATTTGCCCAAATCATGGAGCAGACCAAGCAGGCATCCCGCTTCCGGCGTACCTGCCTTGCCAGCAAGTCTGCCGCATATTGCAGCAACTTCAAGTAGATGATCGGCAACAGTTTGTTTGGTTTGATCAGTACTGCGACGGTGGGCTATATAGTTCTTGTTGCTCTTGTTCATGATGCTTTATCTTTGTGGCTGTCGAAATGAAACAGGGCAGGGATAAATTAATACAAATACAACTCCTGGAAAATATTGACACGAATAACAATCGTGCCAGCGTATGTCAAATAAAAACTTCAGCCTAAAACATTTGCCCAAGGTACGGGGTGAAAGACCGGGTTGCGCAATATCACGACAACGGTTATATTTTCCCTATGAGCACAACAGACAATCCCCATGACAGCGTAGTCAGGCAGACATTGGGACGGCCGGAGGTGGCAGCAGGATATTTCCGGTACAACCTGCCGGAAGAACTGCTTGCGCATATTGACCTTACCA
>NZ_JALAAI010000113.1:0-12065 GCF_052785085.1 Candidatus Electrothrix sp. | reverse complement strand
TTTGTTGAAGGACTCAATAACAGCATAAGAAACATTATTCGGACTGCGTTTGGATATAGAAATTTTGAAAATTTCAGGCTCAGAGTATTTGCGGAACATGGCGTTCCCCACTAATCTGCGATGAGCCAAACTATCGTGATCTTCTTTTTTTGTCCAATCTTTTTTTGTGTGGAATGAGGCGGGTGAACGGTTACCCGGCAACGGCTGGCGAACGGCAATGTGCAGATTGATTCCGTCACCGGCGAGGGCAACCGTACCACCAATCTGGACAACACTGCTTCCACCGGGGCCTTTTTTACCACCACCATCGACCCCAGCGGCAATGAAAGCAGCTTCAGCCGTTCCGCTGACGGCCTCAGCGAAGAGCGGGAACTTGCCTGCGGCATGACCGGCTCGACCGAATACGGCCTACAAGTACAAGGTGGTGCGGAGCACAAGCACGGCATCACCGACCGGA
This sequence comes from Candidatus Electrothrix sp., assembly GCF_052785085.1. Classification (NCBI taxonomy): domain Bacteria; kingdom Pseudomonadati; phylum Thermodesulfobacteriota; class Desulfobulbia; order Desulfobulbales; family Desulfobulbaceae; genus Candidatus Electrothrix; species Candidatus Electrothrix sp. Next base: position 11,608 of record NZ_JALAAI010000113.1, on the reverse strand, counting down.
TTGACCCGAACCGCCGAGATGGACAAGACCTATCAGGATACCGATGGTGATGCGGACGAGCTGCCCGACCTGATCACGGAAACGGTCTCCCGCGACGGCAGACTGACAACTCTTGTGCAGAACACCCTGACAGGGGAAAAAACTGTCACCACGCCGGAAGGCAGAACAGTGACAGCCAAGTATGATCCGGCAACCCTGCTCACCACCGGCGTGGCGATTCCCGGTCTCTTCCCGACGAACTATGCCTACGACAGCAAGGGCCGTCTGACCTCGGTCAGCACGGATGCCCGGACAGCGAGTTTCAGCTATACTGCCCAGGGCTTCCTTGCCTCCCAGACCGACCCGGAAGGCCGTACAACTTCGTACAGCCATGATGCAGTGGGCAGAGTGACCGGGGTCTCCCGGCCTGACGGCACGACCGTGCAGTTCAGTTACGACAGCAACGGCAATATGACCGTGCTGACCAATCCGTCGGCCACCGACCATGTCTTTGACTACAATAAGGTTAATCGACAAAACGCCTATCAGACCCCGATCAGCGGCTCGTACAGCTACGTCTATGACAAAGACAGAAGGCTGAAGCAGACCAATTTCCCTTCCGGCTTCCAGAACAGCAATATCTACACCGACAACCTGCTGGCCCAGACGCAGACCCCGGAAGGCAATATTGATTACAGCTATCTGTGCAGCTCCAAGGTCGGGTCGATAACCAAGGGCACGGAATCCCTATCCTATGATTATGATGGCAGTCTGCTTCTCTCGGAGACCAAGAACGGCACCCTCAATCAGGTACTGGAGTTCACCTATAACAACGACTTCGACCTGTCCGCGATCAACTACGCAGGCGGCACGGAAAATTTCAGCTATGATGACGACGGCCTGCTGATCGGGGCCGGTGCCTATACCATTTCCAGAAATGCGGCCAACGGCCTGCCCGAACAGGTCAGCGGCAATGCCCTGAACCGCAGTCGCACCTTTAACGGCTACGGAGAACTGAGCCAGGAGGACTATGCAGTCAATGCCCAACCTGTCACGGGCTGGTCTGTGACCCGGAATACAAACGGCAAAATAATCACGAAGACCGAGAGCGTAAACGGCAGCACGGTTGACTCTACCTATACCTACGACGATATGGGCAGGCTGCTGACCGTGCGTCAGGACGGCACCCTTGTGGAGGAATATCAGTACGGGCTGAACGGCAGCCGGACTTATGAAAAGAATACCTTGAAAGGTGAATCCGGTCGGACGTACAGCTATTCTATCGAGGATCATCTGCTGTCCGCAGGCGGGGTGAGCTATGTGTTCGATGAGGACGGCTTCCTGGTCAGCAGAACGGACGGGGCCGATGTGACAGGCTATCAGTACTCGTCCCGAGGCGAGCTGCTGGAAGTCAGCCTGCCGGGCGGCGACAAGATTGAATACCTCCATGACCCGCAGGGCCGCAGGATTGCCAAGAAGGTCAACGGAACGATTGTTGAAAAATACCTCTGGCTCGGCCTGACCCAGCTTATGGCGGTGTATGACGGCAGCGACAGTCTGCTGATGCGCTTTGAATATGCGGACGGCAGAATGCCGGTTGCCATGACCGCAGGCGGCGTGACCTATTATCTCGGCTATGATCAGGTCGGCTCGCTGCGCACGGTCGCCGATGCCAGCGGCAGCGTGGTCAAAGCAATCAGCTATGATTCCTTCGGCACAATCCTTTCCGACAGCAATTCCGCCTTGGCCGTGCCTTTCGGCTTTGCAGGCGGCCTGCATGACCGGGAGACCGGATTAGTCAAATTCGGCTTCCGGGATTACGATCCGGCAATCGGGCGTTGGGTTGCCAAAGACCCGATCTTCTTTGCGGGCGGGGATGTTGATCTTTATGGATATGTGTTGAATGATCCGGTGAATTTTGTTGATCCTTGGGGGCTTTTTGATAGCGGCGGCCCCGGAGAGGACTTTCAAGGGCCTAATTATCCTGGACATGGTAATTTTTTCGGAAGCAGTTATTTTGATTACAACCTTGAAGATCATGACTGGAAGACAAGTCCATTTAATATTCCATCTGGATTAGAAAGACACTTCCGTGATCTTTCACAGTCAGAAAAAGATGTCAACGACGCTTTAGGTAGTTGTAATAAAGAAAATTTTGAAAGGGCAGTACATCGCGGCCAAGATTTTTTTTCACACTATAATAAAGGATATCGCTGGTGGACAGCTGGACACGGATTCGCTGGAAAAGTGCCCGATAGAGATATGCAGGCTTGGAGGAATGCTGAGGAATGGACCAGACCTTGGGTGTACAGCTGGCTTGTTAATTGTGGTCTGGGAGCGAAACCTATTAAACCTCAATTATTGTTAGATTAACTATTTTGTAGCCCTGTAGCCCGGTAGGTTGGGGTGAGGAACGAACCCCAACAACTGGCTACAATATGTACGCTGCACAACCTAATAATGATAGCGAAGCTGGGCTATTAACACCACATCTTCTTCCGCCTTATATACCAGGCGGTGTTCATCCGTAATCCGGCGGGACCAATACCCGGACAGACCGTGCTTCAATGGCTCCGGTTTACCGATTCCCGCATAAGGCACCCGCTGAATATCACGGATCAGCCGATTGATGCGCTTCAACGTTTTCTTGTCGGCCTGCTGCCAGTAGAGATAGTCTTCCCAGGCATCTTCTGAAAATATCAGCTTCAATCCTCAAGCTCCCTCTCCCTGCCTTTTCCCGCCTCAAGTTCGGCAATTGACCTGAGCAACCGACGGGCATTTTCAGGGCTTCGCAGCAGGTAGGCCGTCTCCTCCAGCGAAGAATAATCTTCAAGCGACATCATGACAACCGGTTGGGCTGTTTTTCGGGTTATAATGACCGGAGAATGATCGTCGCAGACCTTTCTCATGGTTTTTGCAAGGTTACCTCGTGCCGCAGTATAAGTGATCGTCTCCATAAATTCCTCCTAAGTGAACATGTACATTTTACTGTACTGTAAAACGTATCGGAGTGCAAGTATCCTGTTTTGTCGATCAACTCGCTGCAATTGATGTTGCTCTTGTTGTGCTTGTTTTTCCGTGCCCAGTCTACAATCTCACAAAAGCGATCTCGCTTGATTCACCAAACAGTGGGAATTTGCCCGGCCTTCAATAAATTCCTGTCAGAGGTGACGAGTCGGGATTCATTGATGACAGCAGTGGCACTTATAATCCTGTCAGCAGGATCATTGTTGACCTCTTCAGGGAAACCCAAGGCTGTTTCTACAATTTCAGGTGTAATTGATATGACTCCAATATCATGCGCTTCAACAACCAGATTTGAAAAGTCGGAGGCAGTGCAGAATATCTTCAGTCTGTTTTTCCGAACAAGATAGCCGATTTCCAAAAAAGTTATATCGGATATTGCTGATCGGTTTGATTGGATTGCCGACATCGCATCCAATGTCAGCTTCTCCTGTTCAAGTCCGAGCCAGATAAAGACGCAGGTATCCAGAACAATCACCGGGCAGCTCCCAACTCATCAATAACCGGAGAAACAACGTCGCCTGTCTCGGCTGTTGCGGCGATTCGGGCCAGTTTCTCTCTGGCGGCTTCCTTCCGGTTGACAGGCTGTCTGAGTTCAGCAATTTCTTTGCCTCGGGAAGTGAGCAGGATCTCCTGTCCCTCCAGAACATACATGAGATACTTGGACATGTGCGCCCGAAATTCTGATATAGCAACTTTAACCATAGCATTTCCTCCTGTACAAATTATACAGTACAATATGTACAAGTCAAGCGGATGGCAGCTCTCAACAGCTTTTCCATCTCGGATCGGGGAAAACCGGAGCCGTTTTCCTTACGTGACAGCGCGGGGAAGGGGTATCGACAACAACTTGAAAACAATAAGGTCATACAAATCTTTTCTTGCTGCGGAACAGGGAGTGCCTGCATAAATTTCGCAGAAACTCAAGAAATACAGGATGCGCAACGTTTCCGCCTTATGCTCCGAATTCGAGGCCCGCAATCCATTGTCGGGCTTTTGTTGTTTTTATAGACTGAAAACGGGAAAATTCGGATACAAAAGCATCGTTGACAGCAGGAAGCAATGTGTATAAGATGAAAATAATACACATTGTTTTAAAGGAGACCGCAATGCGAACAAATATTGTCGTTGATGACAGCCTGATGGCTGAAGCGATGCTTAAGCAATATCAAACCCAAAAAAGGTACCATTGATAAGGCACTAAGGTTACTGGTGCAGGTCAAACGGCAGGAAGTAATCCGCCTGTTGAAAGGCAAACTGCACTGGGAGGGTGATCTGGCGGAGATGAGGTGGGACTGATGGTTCTGGTCGATTCCTCTTGTGGATAGATTATTTCAACGGTGAGGCAACATGGCAGACAGAAATGCTGGATCAGTTACTACAGCAGATACCTGTGTATACGGGTGATCTTATCCTGACCGAGGTATTGCAGGGCTTTCGGAAAGGCTTTTTCTCACCGGAACGGGACAACATGGATAAAAAAAATGCATCATAGTATTTTGATATCACTAAAAATCAGTATACTCCTTTCCCTGTTCATTATCCTGGCAGGACTCTGTCTTCCCCAGCTTGGCTTGGCAGATCCCACCACCAGTGCAAACAACGATACCATCTCTGAGACAAGACTTGACCAGGCAATCACCGAGACCCTGCAACAGCCTGAATTTGCCTGGCGGCTGCCCAGGGAACAGGGCCTTGAAAAGGAAGAGGGATCATCAGGCTTTCTTTCCACTCTTTTTGCCCCGTTACTTGATTTTTTCAGGGACATCGGGATCGGATTGGGTGATTTCCTCGAAAACAGTGGGAAATGGGTTGGCGAGCATCTTAAATCATTCTTTGACTGGATGAAGGGCCTTATTGAGCACAAAGAACCGACAGAACGTTCTGATTTTAATTTTAAAGATTTCTCACAACCGCTGGCCTGGTTCCTTATTGCAGCCCTTGTCCTGATCATCCTGGTGCTGTTGATTAAATCATTCCGTAACAGGCCCGTCGCCACAGAAGTGACTCCTGAGCCAATACAACCTATGCCCGACCTTACAGCGGAAACAACAACTGCTGACCAGCTGGAAGAAGACCAATGGCTGGCCCTGGCAGGAGAGATGTTGGAGAAAAATGAACTACGGCTGGCACTTCGTGCTCTCTTTCTTGCCAGCCTGGCCCTGTTAGCACGGCACCGCCTGATCAGTATTGCCCCTTTTAAAAGCAATCGCGAGTATCTGCGCGAACTGGCACGCAGTGCCCATGCCCTTGCAGGAGTCCCTGAAGCCCTGCATGAAAATATCAGGCTCTTTGAGAAGAGCTGGTACGGTGATCATCAAATCAGCAAGGAAAACCTGGCCCGTGTTCGGAAAAATGCCAGCCTGATGAGGTCCAGCTGTGGCTGATCCCAGACTCGGTTCAGGCCCCAGGCGGGTCGCATTATTTGCTCTGGTTCTGTTCTTTTTCGGGGCCTTGAGCTGGCTCTTTGCCCTCCGTCTTGAAAACGGGGATTTCCTGCCTGCCTATTCAAGCCTGCGTAAAGACCCTATGGGCACTGCTGTGCTCTATGAGAGCCTGTTGCGAAGTGGTCTCAAGGTACAACGTAACCATGATCCCTTGTCCAGAACCGTGCTTCATCCCAACGAAACTCTGCTGATCATCGGCCATCATAGTACCTTCTTTGGGATGTTTCGTGCTGAAACCGAGCAACAGGCACTCACCTCTTTTGTGGAACAAGGGGGTCGCCTGGTTATCACCAGTACCGAGGCATCTTCCTCAGATGCTGGTGAGGAGGTGGAAGAGCCAGACGATACAGAACATAAACCTGATGATCAGAAACAACCTGAAGAAAATAATGCAGAAAAGATCGGGCAGGCTCAAGGAAATAAAAAAGATGAGCAACCGGAAGAAGAGGATGCTGATGAAGAGCCTGATCCTCCTCCTTGGGCTGTTGCGACTAAAGCCCTTGATACGAAGGAGAAAAAAGAGGATAAAATCCCCTCAATCGCAACCGGAGTTCTGGAGGAGACAGAACTGAGCCTGGCTTGGCCCAACAGCGTGGTTTTCAAGGAACCAGATGAACACTGGCAGGTATTGCTCCGCCTGGATAATGAACCGGTCCTGATAAAACGACAGCTGGGTCAGGGCAGTATTGTTCTGGCAACCTCCTCCTTTTTTCTGTCCAACGAGGCCATGTTGCGGGACCGCGAGGTCGCCCTGCTGGCATGGCTCACAGGCAGCCCTTCCCGACTCATCTTTGATGAATTTCATCACGGACTTCGTTCACGGGAATCCATTGCCGGGCTGATACGCACCCATAACCTGCACGGGGTCATTATCATCCTTGTGCTGCTGGCTCTCCTCTTTGTCTGGAAAAACAGCTCCTCGCTCCTGCCCCGCTCCAAGAACCAGGAAAAACCAGCCCATCACCGAACTGGTCGGGATCAGTTTGAAGGCATGGTCAATACCCTCCGCCTCCATCCCCCGAAAAACCTGGTTGCTACAGCCCTCCAGCAATGGGAAAAGAGTAATCGCAGATGGTGTCAGGCCCATCCCAAACAGCTTGACAAAATGCGCCAAACTGTCCAGAAATATACTCAAGAAGCTCGTGAACAGGGGGCAACACCTCACCGTGCCCCAAAGAATCCAAAGAACTCAAGCAGGGAAAGGCAACAAGTAACCTGCTACCAATCCATCAGCAGAATCCTGCATGAGAAGAACAAGAGCAAACCAACCCAGGAATGATTATGAGCGAAGCATCATTGCATACCTTACAGAAGATATTACAACGGGCCAGGCAGGAGATCAGCAAGGTGATCATTGGTCAGCAAGAGGTTATTGATAAGACCCTGATTGCTGTGTTCACCACAGGTCATGCCTTGATTGAAGGGGTACCTGGAGTGGGCAAGACCGTCCTGGTCAGAACTATCGGTCAGGTGCTGGGCTGCGAAACCAACCGCATCCAGTTCACCCCAGATCTGATGCCCACAGATATCACAGGAACCAATATCTATAATCTTCATAAGCAGCGTTTTGATCTGGTCAAGGGGCCGATTTTCACCACCTTTCTCCTGGCAGATGAGATCAACCGGGCCCCGGCCAAGACCCAATCTGCCCTGCTCCAGGCCATGCAGGAGCACCAGGTCTCCATTGACCGGGACACCCATCCTCTTTCCCCTCATTTTACGGTCTTTGCCACCCAAAACCCGGTGGAATACGAGGGCACTTACCCCCTGCCCGAGGCCCAGAAGGATCGTTTCCTCCTTAAAATCGCGATGAAGGAACCGGATCGGGAAGATGAACTGCAACTTGCTGCCCGCACCCTGGGAAAAGACAGCCCTGAACGGGTTCTGGACAGTGGTGCAATTCAGCCTGTTCTTGCTGAAAAACAGCTGGCTCTGTGCAAACAACTCCTTGGAGAAATTGTGGTCAAAGAGGAATTGATTGCCTATGTGGTTGATCTGATTCGGGCCAGTCGGCAACACGAGAGCGTCATGGTGGGAGCTGGTCCACGGGCCACCCAAGGGCTACTTCTGGCCTGTCGGGCTGCGGCAGCCCTTGATGGTCGTGATTTTGTTGTGCCCGATGATGTCAAGGAACTGGCCGTACCGGTCATGGAACATCGCCTGGTGCTGCGGCCTGAGTTTGAGATTGAGGGCTTAACAGCGGGTGAGGTGGTGGCAGACATTCTCCAACAGGTTGAGGTGCCTAAGTAGTGTCTTCCCTGGTTCCTGCCCAACTGTTGCTCATCTACGTAGCAGTCCTGTTGCCTCTGGGCCTGCTCCCGGTGATCAACCCGGCCCTGACCCCAGCTGCGGTAGTGCTGGGTCTGCTGGCATTGGTTCCCATTGCTGTTGATTTCCTGCTGTCCCGGCAACGTCTTCAGGGCATCGCTTTTCAGGTTCCACCGGTCATTCGTTTATCTGCTGGCCGGGCCGGGGATATCCAGGTGACCGTGAGCTATGGAGCAAACACCGGGGCAAAAAATCCTGCCCGCTCTCCTGCCCGCCCTCCTACCTGGATAACAGTGGGCCTTGACTTCCCTCCAACCATTATCTGCGACCAGGAAATCATTACCCTTGCCCTGAGCCAGGATCATGAACAGGCCCTGTTTTCCTTTCCGGTTCTGGCCAAAGAACGGGGCCGTTTTGCCCTGACCCTGCTCATGGCTGCCACCCGGTCCCGTTTCGGCTTCTGGGAGATACGGCAAGAAACAAAGCTGGACGCAGAGATCCGGGTCTACCCTAATCTCCAGCTGGAACAGAAAAAACTGGCCTCGCTTTTTATGCCCCAAAGAGGCGCAGGTATCCAGCCCAGAAGGCAGGTGGGCCAAGGTCGGGAATTTGAAAAATTACGGGAATATCTGCCCGGTGATTCTCTGGATATGATCCACTGGAAGGCAACAGCCAAGCGGCAACACCCTATGTCCAAGCTGTATCAGGTAGAACGAATTCAGGAGGTTTATGCGGTGGTGGATGCGGCCCGACTCAGTGGACAGCCCGGAGCAGAACAGGAACAGCGGCTGGAATCCTTTATCCGAACAGCTCTGGTCATTGGCATGGCTGCCCGCCAGCAGGGCGACCTTTTTGGCCTGCTCACCTTTCATCATCAGATTGGTTCCTTTATGCGGGCCAAGGGCGGAGCAGGCCATTTTAACCTCTGCCGGGATCAGCTCAGTTTGCTGGAGATGCAAAGGGTCAGCCCTGATTTTCGAGAGCTGGCTATCTTTATCAGGAACAAACTGAAAAAACGGGCCTTATTGATCTTTATGACCAGTCTTGATGATCCGGTTCTTGCTGAAGAACTGCTCACGTCGATTGAGCTGATCTGTCGCCAGCATCTGGTGGTGATCATGACACCGAATACTACCCAACCCTTATTTGCCGATGAGCAGGTAAGCACGGTTGATGATATTCGCCGCAACCTGGTTGGTCATTTTCAGGATCAGGATATGCGCACCCTGGAGCGGGCCTTTCATCGCCTGGGGGTGACCATGCTCCGCAGTGAGGCTCCGGCCCTGGCTGGTCTGGCTGTACAACAATACCTGAGCGTGAAATCCAGGCAGTTGTTATAAAAATATTGTATTATTCCGCCCCACAGGGGCGGAATAGGAGTTTTCGGCATGATCCTCAATATTGATACCTTTATTGCAGAAGAACGCCCTTTCTGGGAAGAGCTGGAAGGCTTTCTCCAACGCTCGGGCAAAGAGGGCGGAGAACGCTTTAGCCTGGATGAGATCCGCCGCTTTCATTACCTCTATCAGCGTACCTCTGCTGGTCTGGGCCGTTTGGCAACCTTTAGCGCAGAACCGGAAACCAAGGGCTACCTGGAAAACCTGATCGCCCGTGCCTATGCCGACATCCACGAACGGCGACGTATTGGCTGGAAACGCAATAAGGCGCAGCAGCTCTTCAGGGCCTTTCCCCAGACCTTCCGACATCATATCAACGTCTTTTACCTTGTCCTGATAATCACCCTGGTTGGAGCCTCTTTTGGTGGTTTTGTCCTGATCAAAGATCCCCAGGCAAAGGCTGCACTCCTCCCCTTTTCCCATCTCCATAACAGCCCAGAGGAACGGGTGGCCCAGGAGATGAAAGAACAAGGAGAACATATGAGCGGTCATCAGGCCCAATTTGCCGGTTCCCTGATGGCCCATAATATCAAGGTGGCTATCTTTGCCCTTGGTCTGGGCCTGACCTTTGGGGTAGGCACCCTGATTACCCTGTTTTATAACGGGGTCATTCTCGGGGCTGTGTCTGTGGACTATATCATGGCTGGTCAGAGCACCTTTCTCGCAGGATGGTTGCTGCCCCACGGCTCCATTGAAATCCCGGCATTCCTGGTGGCAGGCCAGGCAGGTCTGGTGCTGGCAAAGGCCCTGATCGGGCACGGGGATCGTACCCCAACCAGCCAGCGGCTGCGAAAAATCTTACCTGATCTCACCGTGCTCATCAGCGGGGTGGCAGTGATGCTGATCTGGGCTGGCTTGGTGGAGTCTTTTTTCTCCCAATACCACGCTCCAGTGATTCCTTACAGCCTGAAAATCAGCTTTGGCGTCATTGAGTTGCTTCTCCTGGTGCTCTATCTGGGTTTGGTGGGCAAACAAGATGATGGCAGACACGACCCATCGTAAAAATTATGTTCTGGTAGGGGCACGGCACGCCGTACCCCTACGGCACTTGCAAAATACCTGACCATGTATCAAAAGAAAAAACAGCTCCGTATCCGCACTCCAGAAGGAATCTCCTTTGCCCTGGAACTGGCCAGCCCGCTGATGCGTTTTTTTGCCTGGAGCATTGATGCTCTGATCATCATCAGTCTGGGGATCTTTCTTCAACAAATGATCTTCACGCCTATTATCAAAGCAGCCCCTGATATCGGCACAGGCCTGTACATCGTGGTGACAACAGCCCTGTCTCTTTGCTATGCAATGGCGATGGAATGGTTCTGGGACGGTCGGACCCTGGGAAAACGACTTTTTCGGCTCCGGGTTATGGATAGCAATGGGTTTCATCTCCAGCCCAGCCAGGTGGTGGTCAGAAATCTGCTCAGGGTGGTTGATTCCCTGCCCCTCCTCTATCTGGTCGGGGGAGCAGCCTCTTTTTTCTCGCCACTCTATCAGCGGCTGGGCGACCGGGTGGCTGGCACGGTTGTGGTCAAGCTGCCCAGGTTTAACAGCCCTGATCTGACCGCCATTGGTGAACAAAAATTCAACTCACTCCGGGCCTATCCCCATCTGGTTGCCCGCCTCCGCCAGGCAGTTACTCCGGCTGAGGCTGATATTGCCCTTCAGGCCCTGCGCAGACGGGATACCTTTGATGATCTGGAACGCACAAGTCTTTTTGACCAGCTTGCAGACCATTTCAAGGCCAAGTGCAGCTTCCCGGAGGAAGCGGTGCGCACCATCAGTAGTGAACAGTACCTCAGAAATGTTGTTGAGCTTATCTATTCCAGTGGACAGTAGCCCCGTTATAAAGTTTCAGGGTTTGTTCCTTCGCTGATAGATAGATCCCCGTTGGGGGCTTTTAAGGCTCGTTTTCTACCTTCCCTTGTCGCTCTACCACATATTTGCCCAGCCCAAAACTGCTCTTCCCACCCACATGCATCCATTCCCCAATGGCCAGATACGGCAAAAAAGGCCGGAAATCCTCAGCCGTCCCTTGCCAGGTCACAGAGCCAAGCAGGCCCCCGAATTTCATCCACTGTTTTTGCCGCCCGGAAAAGCGGGGCAGCTCCTGCCATCGGGCATCGGTTCGCTGCCCATCCAAATGGATGCACTTCCGTGCCAAAGCAACCAACTCGGCCCGCTGCTCTGGCTCCTGGATTTTGCCGCTCCCGTACAGGCCAGACAGGGTATTGATTCGCCCCAGCAATCTGGCAAGGAAGAGGTGAAATTCCGGGGCACGGGAAAGCAGATGCCCATCAGCCTTGAGACGCAGACGAGTGGGCAGATGGATGGTAAGGGAATCATTGTTGATCAGGACAGGGCAGGCATAGCCCAACTTTGCGATACCGAGAAAATAATCCTTTTGAAATCAGCATGTTAAGTGTTTTGGCAATTCGTTCTTGGCACCACAGATTTTTTTATTTTCATTTTTTTTCTTACTGTCCCGCCAGGATAGTA